>URGQ01000001.1 GCA_900547385.1 uncultured Oscillospiraceae bacterium
TAGGAAAGGCAAAATTTTTTACACTTCTATTACTTCTTTATCACACATAAGCAAAGTAAACTGGCTGGTCGTGGCGGCCGGTCTGGTGGTAGGTGCTGCTGCCGTACTGCTGACTGCGCTGGGCAACCCCGGCAACATGGGCTTCTGTATTGCGTGCTTCCTGCGGGATACCTCCGGTGCCCTGGGCCTGCACTCCGCAGGCGTGGTCCAGTACATCCGCCCCGAGATCATCGGCATTGTACTGGGCTCCCTCATCGCTGCTCTTGGCTTTAAGGAATTCAAAGGCCGCGGCGGTTCCTCCCCTGCCCTGCGCTTTGTACTGGGTATGTTCGTTATGATCGGCGCCTTGATGTTCCTGGGCTGCCCGCTGCGTATGATGATCCGTATCGGCGGCGGCGACCTGAACGCCATCGTTGGTCTGGTCGGCTTCGTTGTCGGCATCTTCATCGGCACCCTGTTCCTCAAGAAGGGCTTTACCATGAAGCGTGCCTATAACCTGGGCGCCTTGGAAGGCAGCGTAATGCCCGCTATCGTAGTGGCCCTGCTGATCCTGCTTATCGCTGCTCCCTCCTTCATCCACTTCTCCACTGAGGGCCCCGGCAGCAAGCACGCTCCCATCGCCGTTGCATTGATCGTCGGTCTGATCGTCGGTGCTTTGGCCCAGCGTTCCCGTCTGTGCACCGTCGGTGGCATCCGTGACGCTATGATGTTCAAGGATTTCAAGCTGCTATATGGCTTTATCGCTGTTATCATTGCTGTCATCATCGGCAACCTCATCACCGGCAACTTCAACCTGGGCTTTGAGGGTCAGCCTGTTGCCCATACCGATGGCCTGTGGAATGCTCTGGGCATGGCCCTGGTCGGCTGGGGTTCCGTCCTGCTGGGCGGCTGCCCGCTGCGTCAGCTGGTACTGGCCGGCGAAGGCAGCGCGGATTCCACCATTACCGTACTGGGTATGATGGTAGGCGCCGCTCTGTGCCACAACTTTGGTCTGGCTTCTTCCGCCAACGGCCCCACCCAGAATGGTATGATCGCTGTTGTCATCGGCTTTGTTGTCGTGGCGATCGTTTCCTTCCGGAATGTTGCTAAGGAGGCGTAACTATGGTAGATGCAAGAGGACTTGCCTGCCCCATGCCTGTTGTTATGGTGCAGAAAGAGGTCAAGAAGAGCAATCCCGCTGAGCTGACCGTACTGGTAGATAATCAGTGTGCCGTGGAGAATGTGACCCGCTTTGCCGGGAGCCAGGGCTATAAGGTGGCGGTAAAGGCCGATGGTGAGGATTTCACCCTGACCCTGACCAAGTGATATGAATTCTTACATTGCAACCTTTCACACCCACTTTTCCGCCCAGTGCACCGCGCGTGCCATGATGAAAGCCGGGATCAATGCCAAAATGGCACCGGTTCCGCGCACCTTGAGCACCGACTGCGGCACCTGTGTGCGCTATGAAGCGGCAACCCCGCTGAGCGAACTGATGCACGCCGATTACGATGCTATCTATGCGGTGAAGGACGGAAGCTACCGCGAACTGCAAAAAAACGAAGAATAAAGAAAAGAGCTGTCGGTTTTGTGGCCGGCAGCCCTTTTTTATTCAATTGTTGCCCATCTCTTCACTAAGGGTTAGCCAGCGTTCCATAGCGGAATCCAAAAGCCCCTGCTTTTCCTCTATGAGGGCACAGAGCTCCTGCAGGCGCTGGTAGTCATTCTGCACACTGTCCTGCGCCATTTCCGTCTTGATCTGTTCCAGCTCCTCCTCCAGCGTATGAATGAGCGTTTCGGCTTCGGCGTATTCCTTACGGCGGCGGGCGTCCTCCCGGCGCTGCTCCTTGCCGCGGTTATACTGCTTTTTCTGCTCGCTTTCGGTCTTTGGCTGCGGGGCGGCGGCCCTTTCCGGGCCCAGCTCCGCTTTGGCACTCAGATAAGCCCCGTAACCACCCTTATACTGGTGCAGAGCCCCCTGTTCTATCGCGAAAATGCGGTTTGGCACGCGGTCCAGCAGGTAACGGTCATGGGATACGATGATCAGTGTTCCCTCGTACTCCGCTAGGGCCTGCTGCAAAACCTCCTTAGAAGGCAAATCCAGATGGTTGGTAGGTTCATCCAGCACCAGCACATTACTGTCCGCTAGACAGATGATAGCGAGCTTCAGGCGGGCACGCTCTCCGCCGGAAAGCTGCCCCACCAGCCGGTGGGCGTCCTCCCCGGTAAGTCCCATGGCCCCCAGAGCTGTACGCAAAGGTGTTTCATATAGACGGGGGTAGGCTTTCCACATGGTGTCCAGTACAGTCAGGGATTGATCCAGATGGTCGCTTCCCTGATCGTAGTAACTGCGCTTAACGCCCCGTCCCCAAGTGATGCGGCCCTTTATGGGCGGCTGCGCTGAAAGGAGGGTACGCAAAAGCGTTGTTTTGCCGCTGCCGTTGGGACCGATGATAGCCACCTTATCCCCCCGCTGGATATTGAATTCCGCATTGGCAAGAAGGATGCGTTCCCGCTCTCCGCTGCCAACCGCAATGGTAAGCCCCTCAACATCCAGCACATCCTTGACTGGCTCGGTCTCAAACTCCAGACGGATCTTTGGGGGCTTCAGGCGGCGGTGGGGCTTTTCAATGGGCTCCAGCCGTTCCAGCATCTTCTGGCGGGACTGTGCCATCTTGGTGGTGGAAGCACGCACCAAATTACGGGCCACATAGTCCTCCAGCTTGGCGCGCTCCGCCTGCTGCTGCTCGTACAGCTTCTTTTGGCGGGTATCCTGCTCCTCCCGCTGGCGAGTGTAGGCGGTGTAGTTGCCCTTGTATTCCCACAGGGTACCGTCCTCCAGCTCCCATATTTTGTTGCAGAGTTTATCAAGGAAGTAGCGGTCGTGTGAAACTACCAGCAGCGCTCCCTTGTAGCTGGCTAGGTAATCCTCCAACCAGCTCAGTGTGGCAAAGTCAAGATGGTTGGTCGGCTCATCTAGAATAAGCAAGCTGGGGGCCTCCAGCAGAAGCTTTGCAATTGCAAGACGGGTCTGTTCCCCACCGGAGAGCTTGTCCACACATTTATCAAAGCCATGCTCCGCAAAGCCCATACCGGTCAACACCGTCTTGATCTTTACCTCAATTTGGTAGCCGTCCCGCGCCAGGAAAGCATCCTCTGTGCGCCGGTATTCCTCCGCCAGGGCCGGCGTATTTTCTTGTGCCATTCGCTCCTGCAGCTCCTTCATACGGCGCTCCAGGGCATACACATCGGCAAAGACTGACTGCATCTCCTGCCAAATGGTCCCCTCAAAGGAAAGCCCGCAGTTCTGCTTTTGATAGCCAATGGAAAGGTCCGCTCCGCGGGCAATTTCCCCAGAACCGTCATCCGGTTCCAGTTCCCCACAGATGACTCGCAGAAGGGTAGTCTTGCCGGTGCCATTGGGGCCCACCAGGCCAATACGGTCGTGATCCTCTATCTTGGCGGTGACATCGGAAAAAATAACCTCGCTGCCAAAGCTCCTACTAACATTCTGCAAAGAGATCTGCACCATGATCCCCCCTTTCTGCTGTGACAACCATGATATTATAGCACAGAAGCTGCCGAATAGAAAGCCTTTTTGCGCCGGGTGGTTCCCAAGCAGGCTGCGGGATGGTATAATAAAAAAAGAACCGGCCACCGAAAAAGGAGAACGCCATGTTTAAGAAGAATGACATCATCCCACTTACCATAGAATCCATCACCAATGAGGGCAGCGGCATCGGGCACACTGATGGCATCGCAGTCTTTGTGCCAATGACCGCCGCCGGAGATGAACTGAGAGTGCGAATCGTAAAGGTGCAGAAAAGCTACTGCTATGGCATCATCGAAGAGGTCATCACCCCTTCCCCGGATCGTGTTCCGGTTGACTGCCCCAGCTATAAGCGCTGCGGCGGATGTAGCCTGCGGCACATCACCTACGAAGCGGAGCTGCGGGAAAAGCAGCGCTGGGTACAGGATGCCATGCGGCGCATCGGCGGCTTTACAATAGAGCCTTTGCCTATTCTGCCCTCCCCCAGCCACACATGCTACCGCAATAAGGCTCAGTTTCCCTTTGGGCAGGGCGATGCTGGCAGCTATACCGGATTTTTTGCGCCGCGCAGCCATACTGTCATTCCCTGCCGGGACTGTCCCCTGCAGCCGGTGGTTTTCAGCGAGATCGCCGCATGGATGTGTCATTATGCCGATACCCATGGGCTTACCATCTACAATGAACAGACAGGGAAAGGCTTGCTGCGGCATCTTTATCTGCGTCAGGCGGCCGTTGATGGCAGCATTATGCTGTGCCTTATCATCAATGGCGATAAAATGCCCCATGCCGAGGAATTCACCCGGGAAGCACAGCAGCAGTTCCCTGCCATCTCCACCATACTGCTAAACCATAACACCATCCGGGATAATGTAATTCTTGGTCAGCAAGAAACAGTGCTGGCAGGGCCAGGCACTTTACAGGATATTTTATGCGGTGTTTCTGTTTCGCTTTCTCCGCACAGCTTTTATCAGGTAAATCACGATGCCGCAGAACAGCTGTACCGGGAAGCCGCCCAACTGGCCGCCCTGCAGCCGAATGAAACTCTTCTCGATCTTTACTGCGGGGCAGGTACCATCGGGCTTTCCATGGTGCAGCCGGGGCAGAAGCTCATCGGTGTTGAGGTAGTACACAGTGCCGTGGAAAATGCTCGCCAAAATGCCGCCCGCGCCGGTGTAACTGATGCGGAATTTCTGTGCGCCGATGCGGGCAAGGCTTCGCAGATTTTAGCGGAACGCGGCCTGCGCCCTGATGTCATCGTGCTGGACCCACCCCGCAAGGGCTGCGATAACGATACCCTGCAAGCGGTAGTGCGCATGGCGCCCAGCCGCATCATCATGGTAAGCTGTAATCCCGCCACCATGGCACGGGATGCCGCCATCCTCCGGGAGATGGGCTACGATCTGCAGTGTTACCGCCCTGTAGACCTTTTCCCCAGGACATCGCATTGTGAGACGATTGGCCTATTCACAAAACAATGATATAGCAAGACCGGCCAGGATTCCGTTGGAACCCCGGCCGGTCTTTTTATTGCATTCTCACTGGAATATTGATCTCGGTGACAAACTTTTGCAGATCGTTGGTCAGCCCATAATCAATCATTGTAATTTCCCGGGAAAAACCAGCCACCTCCATTTGATGCGCCGCAATGTAGGCGGTCAGCTTCTCATATTGCTCCGGTGCCTGGGCATGGCTGCCCCGGAAGCGAATCCGAACACATAATGCCTGCGGCAGCTGCTGCACCTCCCCATTATAGTTGTCCTCCTCATCCAGCACCAAAAAGATACGGTCGCATGGGAAATATTTCCCCTACTGCAAGTGTTCCCTCGAAAGGCCGATTCCTACTTTTTCCAGGAAAACCGCCGCCCACAGCCCGTCCAATGCTGACTGTTGCCCCCATCGCAAGCCCAAGGATCATGACCGTAAGCATGTGCATCACCTGCGAACCAATGGACACCGCGGTGGTACTGGTAACACCCTCATACTGGCCGATAATAAAAAGATCAGCCAAGCCATACAGGGTCTGCAAAAAATAAGAAAGCAGATACGGCAGCGAAAAAGCAATTTTATTTTTGTATGCGCTGCCAGCAGTCGGGTTCTTTTCCATATAACATAGCTCAGTCCTTTGTTTTTGCTATACTTTATTATAAATTCTACATCCATTGTAGAGTCAATAGCGAATAATAAAAAAGCACCGGTTTTTCCGGTGCTCATTTTTACTGGATGCGTACCAGCAGTACCGTTTCTTCCCCGCGGGAAACCCGGATATCAAGCCCATCCTCCGTCTCTTTGCGGCGGAAGCTCAGCACATCTCCTTCGTAGCAGGAGGCCCGGAAGATGACATCCATCCGCCGAATGGTCAGAGCCTCGCGCTCCTCGTTGGAAAGACTGCCCATAATCATTCGCACATAGGCTGTGTTATTCATGTGGCCGCCCACATCAATATCCGTGGAGCGTACCCGATATTCGGCATAGGGCGCTATCCCCTCAAAATGATCCGCAATCCGGGCAAAAGGCTCTGGTGCCGCTGTCCCATTTTCAAAACGCAGCTCCGCCGGATAAATTCCCTCCAGCGGCACCAGCTTGTGCGTCGCGGTATTGATGACAGCCCATTCCGTTTTGCCGGTCAGGACCGTATCCTCTCCGCAGCGCATAATGTAGCTGCGGTTACCGCGCATCTTATCCGGCTGCTCCGGCCAGGTTTCCAGTGTTACATTCTGCAGCATCCGTGGCCGCCGGATAAAATTCACCTGCGTCTTTACCGTCAGCCAAAAAAGATCCTTTTGGGCCATCGCGCCCAGTCCCACGCCGATCTGCTCCGCGTGGAAGGAAGCGATATCCATAAACAGCCCAAATGCCTCCGCGTGGCTCAGCTTTCCGCTGGCATCGCAGATGCTGGGGCCGATCTGCCGCTGCATCTCGTACTTTTCCATCATCGCTGTCATCCTTTCCAGGTCCCTTGTAAAGTTCACTGCAATCTGCTATATTAGGGGGGGCTTGGTGCTATAATAACATTGTACCACAGTCCGTGGATTTTTCCTACCGTCAAATCCATCATTCTGTACAAAAGGAGCCGATAAAATGTGTACCGCTGCCACCTATCAAACCCGTGATTTTTATTTTGGCCGTACTTTGGATTATGAATTTTCCTACCCCAGCGAAGTAACCATTACGCCCCGCCGCTTTCCGCTTTCTTTCCGCCATACCGGCAGCATGAACGAACACTACGCCATCATCGGCATGGCGTATGTGGCCAATGGTTACCCCCTCTACTATGATGCCATCAATGAGAAAGGTCTTGGCATGGCCGGGCTCAATTTTGTTGGCAATGCCGCCTATGCCGCCCCCTGCGAGGGAAAGGAAAATATCGCCCAGTTTGAATTCATCCCCTGGATTTTGGCCCATTGCGCCGATCTGCGGGAAGCCCGCGCCGCCCTGACCGGCATGAATCTGACCGGCACCCCCTTCAGTGAGACTCTGCCGCCCGCTTCCCTGCACTGGCTCATCGCCGATGCCTCCGGCGCCATTGTGGTGGAGAGCATGGCGGATGGGCTGCACATTTACGATGATCCCGTCGGCATCCTCACCAATAATCCCCCTTTCCCGCAGCAGATGGCCATTCTGAACCGCTATCGGGGCCTTTCTCCCCGCCAGCCGCAGAATACCTTTGCCCCCGGAGTGGAGCTGCCCTGCTACAGCCGTGGCATGGGTGCCAAAGGCCTGCCCGGCGATCTGTCCTCCGATTCCCGCTTTGTACGGGTCGCTTTCACTCGCATGAACTCGGTAAGCGGCGAGGATGAGACAGAAAGTGTCAGTCAGTTCTTCCACATCCTTGGCAGCGTGGAGCAGGTGCGCGGCTGCTGTGAGGTGGCCCCCAGCCAGTATGAGATCACTATTTATACCTCCTGCTGCAATGCCACCCGCGGCATCTACTACTACACCACCTACGGCAACCCGCAGATTACCGCCGTAGATATGCACCGCACCGATTTGCAGGGCAGCACCCTCACCCATTATCCTCTGCTCCCACTGGAAATCAAACAGCAAAACTGAATCAAGACAGCCGGCACACTGCCTCATTAGGGCAATGTACCGGCTTTCTCTTTCTTCGTCATTCTTTTATCACAATGGGCAAGCGGCTTCCCATACGGCTCAGCAGCTCATTGCAGATGCTTCCTGCTTGCTCTGCAATACGAGGGGCAGAAATCCGGCTGTCTTTCCTGTTATCGACCAGCGCAGCAATATCTCCGACAGCAACCCCAGGTGCATCGGTAATATCCACCGCAAGCTGATCCATACAGATGCGCCCAACAATGGGAGCTGTAAATTCTCCGATCCGCACATACGCTCTCCCATCGGATAAACTCCTCGGCAGGCCATCGGCATAGCCAATCGGCAGATTCGCGATCCGGCTGTCCCGTTTGGTTTGGAAGGCTCGTCCATAGCCGGTATACTCCCCTTTGGGTACATCTCTTATCAATGCCACTCTTGCCTTTATGGCAAGCACCGGCCGCAGATCCAGCTGCAAGGCGGTTTGCTCCTCCGGCGCACTGTCAACCCCATATAGAGTGCCCCACCCGTACATAGTCACATCGCAATTCAGGATAATTCAGCAACCCATAGCTGCTTTAGATGTGCATATTGTTTCAGCTTTTTCGCCCGGTGGATATCGGTATATCCCAAAATGAGGATCATCCCCCGGATCCCATAGCGCCGCAGGCGGATCCCCTCCTCGATCGTCGCGACCGCAAATGCTTTTACACCGTTTTTCTCCAGATGTGTCAAAATTTCATAATCCCCGTGGCCGTAGGCATTGGCCTTCACCACGGCCATCAGCTCACTGCCCTGCGGCATAGCCGCCTGCAATATGGCGGTATTGTAGGCAAGGCTCGCCAGGTCCAGCTCAATATAGGCACGCTCTGTTTCTGCAAGGTGTTTTTGCTTTACAGCAAAGCGCCACCACAGCGCAGCCACCGCAAAGCCAAATAAAAATGATATCACGCACACCGCCACAAAATAAACCAGATTGCTCTTCACCAGCAGCGCTTCCAGATGTGTTATCTTCGCCGCAGCCCGCACCGTCACTATCACCATGGGGTGCACAAGATAGATGACCCGTGCGGCGGTGCGCAGTCCCCGTACCTCTCTTCCTCTAAAACGCAATAGCCCCCGGAAAAGGAACACCATACAGATCGGAAGCATTAGGCACATACTGTCATGCCTGGGGATTACATATTGGTGCAGCAGCATACCCTCGGTAAACATCAGCACAACGCCGCTGGCAGACCCGGCCCAGTTCCACCACTTTGTTAGCCGTGGCTTTTGTTCGGCCATATACCCGCCGAGCATCAAGAAGATGGGCGCAAAGAAGATACCATTTCTGGTATAATCAAAGAGCTGGAACAGCAGATCATAAAATTTCTTAACCACTGGCAGTCTTCCCACTATGCCATAGTAGCTATCCCCGAATAACCCAACCAGGTACAAGACCGCGGCCACCGCCAACCCTTTGGGATAATCAAGCTTTTCCACCAGCCGCCAGACAATCGCCAGTCCCAGCATAGCCGCCGGGAGATGCCACAGATGATATACCGTCCCATCAAATACAAGACCCCTCAGTAAGTTTGGCAACAAATTGGGCCGGTTAAAGTAATCTCGATAGATATTAAGCGGAAGATACAGCAAAACAGACGCCGCGTAGATGGTGCCGATCTTTTTCATGAATCCCTTCAGCCGTCTATTATCACAGTGATACTGGGAAAGCGTAAAAAGGCCTGTCGCCATAAAGTAAAACGGAACTGCCACCCGGGCCACGATCCGTGTTAGGAGATCCCACACCACACTAACTCCGGCCAATGGCGAGGTGTGGCAGGTAATGACCAAAACCGCCGCAGCCAGGCGCATTCCATCAATGCCGGTATTCTTTTCCGTTCCATACTGTCCGTCCCTCGCTTTTCTGTCTGTAAGAATAAAATCTCCTGCTTTTGTGTACCTTCATGGTATCAAAAACAGGAGTTTTATTTATTTGTTCCTCCGCACGGGTTTCCTCTTTTTCTCCGTGCAAATTCTTACAATTTTCCTACGAAAGCGGCAACTTCACCGTAAATTCAATCATATCCTTTGCGCTCCTTGCCTCTATTGCACCACCGTGCAGCTCCACTATCTACCGGGCAATGGCCAGGCCCAGCCCAGCACCGCCGCTGCTGCTCCTTGCAGCATCCAGCCGGTAGAACTGCTCAAAGATACGGGCAAGCTTCTCCTCTGGTATGGTATCGCCGTGGTTCCTAAAGCAGATCACCGCGTTACTTCCCCGCACCTCCGCCGTTGTGGCAATTTCGGTGTCTGGGTAGCTATAAAGCACAGCATTACGCAGCAGGTTATCAAAAAACCGCTGGATCTTGTCCCCATCACAGCACAGCATCATGTCATTCGCCGCCCGCAGGTCGCAGCGCAGGTTTTTGTCCTTCAGCATCGGCTCAAACTCAAACACCAGCTGCTCCAGCAGCCGCGTCAAGTTGATCCTGCCATATTGCAGCGTAATCTCCGAAAGGTTGAACCGTGTGATCTCAAAGAACTCGTTGATGAGATCCTCCAGCCGCTCCGCCTTATCCAGCGCGATGGAAAGATACTTCTTCCGCAGCTCCGGAGAGATCTCTCCCTCATCATGCAGCAGCGTCAGGTGGCCAATCACTGAAGAAAGCAGCGTTTTTAGGTCATGCGCCAGGTACATGATGAGATCATTCTTCCGCTGCTCAGCACCTCGGCGCAGCAGTAGGTTTTCCCGGGATTGCGCCCTTGCCAGGTTCAGTTCATTCTCCACCTCGCTCAGCTCCTGCGATAGAGATACCGCCGGCGCGTCTGGATTGGAAAGGGTCTTGGCGGCATCGATCACATCATCCAGATATTGCAGCGGCTTTTTTATAGCGCAGGCCAAAAAGATGATGCTGCCTATTGCCATGATCGCCAGAATAATAACCGGCGACATCACCTGCAGCGCCTTAAAGACCCCATAAAGCCATTCATCTCCGCCCCAGGCAATGTGCGAACAGACAAACCACGCCACATAATATCCGCCCACCATAACGGCGAATAGAATGAGCATCAAGAAGAAATCGATTGAGTATCTTCCTGGAGATCTCGGAGTACTGCCGTTTGTTATTCGATCTCATAGCCCACTCCCCATACTGTCCTAATAAATTTCGGGTTCTTCGCCGGTTCCTTCATCTTCTTCCACAGCCGCCCGATATGCGCCATAACCGTGTTGTTGTTATTCAGGTACTTTTCCTTCCACACCGCCTCAAAGAGCTCCTCGGAAGAAACAACCTTGCCCTGGTGCTCACACAGGTACCACAGGATAGAGAATCTGATTGGCGTCAGCGCCAACTCTTTCCCAAACAGAATGCACTTATGGCTCTCCTTATTGATCAGCAGCCCGCGGATATCATGCTCATTTTTCTCCGCCGCCTGCCCAGCCGATGGATTATACCGCTGGCCGCGGCGCAGCTGCGTTTTCACCCGCGCCACTACCTCCAATGGATTAAAAGGCTTTGTAATATAGTCATCCGCCCCAATGGTCAGCCCCACGATCTTATCGCTGTCCTCTATTTTTGCCGTCAGCATAATAACCGGGAAATAATATTTCTCCCGTATCTTTTGGCAAATGCGAAAGTCATCCATATCCGGCAGCATCACATCCAGTATCGCCAGGTCAGGTGTATTCTCCTCTATCCCCTTCAGGGCGTCCCGGCCATTGTAGTATTTATAAACGGTATAGCCGTCGTTTTTCAGGTAGACCTCCAGCAGATCAGCCAGTTCCCTCTCATCATCAACAACCAGTATCTTCTCATTCATGTTCTTGCTCCTCCACGCCGCACTTAGGTACATTGTAACATATGGCCGCAAAAAACAATAAAGCAGTCGGCTCCCCCAGCACCAACATCCATGCCGGCACCCCTTTGCAAGGCACCAGCCGGTCTATAATGATATCTTTTACGGAATCTCACTGTTTTTATGAACTCCCGTCACCGAGAAAATAACCCATTCCGCGATATTTACCGCATGATCGCCAATCCGTTCAAAGTACTTGGCAATCATTAAAAAGTCTAGGGTCTGCTCCCCGTCGGCCGGGTTTTCCGCTATCTGCGCTATCAGCTCCTTCTTCACCTTCGCAAAGTAGTCATCCACTATATCGTCCTCCGCAATGACCAGCTTTGCCAACTCGGTATCCCGCCGCACATAGGCATCCACGCTTTCGGTCACCATCTTAATGGTGTCCTTCGCCATCTCCCGCAGCAGGGCGCTGTTGGCGCACTCACAGTCCATATAGGTAATGATCTCCGCGATATCCTCCGCCTGATCGCCGATGCGTTCCATGTCGGTGATCATCTTTAACGCGGCGGAGATCTGCCGCAGGTCCCGCGCAACCGGCTGCTGCTGGAGCAGTAATTTCAGACATAGACTCTCAATATCGCGCTCCTTCTGGTCGATCTCGGCATCCAGTGGCGCCACCCGCGCGGCCAGCGCTTTGTCGCCGTCGGTTAGGGCCTTGGCGGAAAGCGCAATGACCTCCTCGCACAGGGCGCCCATTTCGGTCAGTTCCCGGCTCAATTTGGCCAGCTGTTCATCAAAGTGACTTCTCATTATCCGAACCTCCCCGTGATATAATCCTCTGTCTTCTTCTCCTTGGGCTGAGAGAACAACTGCTCGGTATTGCCGTATTCGATCAGCTCACCCAGAAGGAAGAAAGCCGTCTGATCCGAAATACGGACCGCCTGCTGCATATTATGGGTCACGATAACGATGGTGTACTTCTCCTTCAGCTCCATCGCCAGCTCCTCTATCTTGGAGGTGGAAATGGGATCCAGCGCACTGGTCGGCTCATCCATCAGCAGCACATTCGGTTCCACCGCCAGCGCCCGCGCAATGCACAGCCGCTGCTGCTGACCGCCGGAAAGTCCCAGGGCATTCTTCCGCAGGCGGTCTTTTACCTCGTCCCATATGGCGGCATCCCGCAGCGAGCGCTCCACGATCTCATCCAGCTCCGCTTTCTTGCGGATGCCATGTGTCCTGGGGCCGTAGGCCACATTATCGTATATGCTCATCGGAAAAGGATTCGGCTTCTGGAATACCATGCCGATCTGCCGCCGCAGCTCACTTACCTCCACCTCAGGCGCGTAAATATCCTGCCCCAGATAGAACACATTGCCTGTAATGCGTACTCCCTTTACAAGGTCGTTCATGCTGTTCAGCGTTTTTAATAGGGTGGATTTTCCGCAGCCGGAGGGCCCAATAAAGGCCGTAATACTCTTTTCCGGTATCTCCATATTGATATGGTGCAGCGCCTGATGGTTCCCATACCACAGGTTCAAGTCCTGCACGCTTATGATATCACTCATTGTTCTTCTCCCTTCCAAAGCGCTTTGTCACCACTCCGGCCGCGATATTCAGCAACAGCGTCATCGCCATCAAAATCGAGGCAATGGCAAAGGCCACCCCAAATTCGCCGTCCTCCTTGGCATAGAAATACAGCGCCACGGTTAGGGTCGCACCGGGTTTTGTAATTGCGGTAAAGAAATCATTCAGCACATGGCCAAACCCGGCCGTGAAAAGCAGCGCCGCCGATTCTCCCAAAATACGCCCGACCGAAAGAATACATCCGGTGATAACACCATCCACACAGCCCGGCAGTACCACGGTACGGATCACCCGCCACTTGCCTGCTCCCAGGCCGAAAGCGCCCTCCCGGTAGCTCTGGGGCACCGTTTTTAGGCTCTCCTGCGTGGTGCGCATCACCGTGGGAAGATTCATAATAACAAGGGTCAAGGCCCCCGCGATAAGGGAGGTCTGCATCCCGAAGAACTCGCAGAAAAACAGCATTCCCACCAGCCCGTAGATAATGGACGGGATCCCGGAAAGCGTTTCAGCCGCGTATTCTATCACCGCCACTATGCGGCTCCCCGCGGCATATTCGGTCAGGTAGATTGCCGCCCCGACACCCAGCGGCACCACGATGAGAATGGTCGCCAGCACGATATACAGGGTATTCAGAATATCCGGCCAGATACCGATGGTCCCGCTCAGGTAGCTGGGCGCGGTGGAAAGCAGCTGCCAGCTCAAGTTTGGCAAACCTTTACTCAGTACATAAATAATCAAAAATAGTACCAGCGCTGCCGTCATGCCAGCCGCTATCCCCATCAGGATCTTCATGGTCGTGGCATAGGCGCGCCGCTTACCGCTCAGTCGTTGCTTCATTCTGTCAGCCCTCCTTGTTCCGCTTCAGCAGCAGGTTCAGCCCGGCATTGATAAGCATGATAAACAGGAACAACACCAGCGCTATGGAAAAGAGCGCCTGCTGCTGCAAGCCGGAGGAATAGGACATCTCGCTGGCCACTGCCGTGGTCAAAAAGCGCACGCTCTCAAATAGACTCGGCATCCGGCTAGTCGCGTTGCCGGAAACCATCATCACCGCCATCGCTTCACCAATGGCCCGTCCCACGCCCAGCACCACAGCAGCCGCTATGCCGCTTTTGGCCGCCGGTACCGATACACGGAAATATGTTTCTATGGGTGTCGCCCCCAGCGCCAGGGAGGCATCCTCATATTCCGCGGGCACCGCCTCCAGCGCCGTGACAGTAACCTTGATGATGGATGGCAGTATCATAATCGCCAGCACAATGATTGCCGCCAGAAGACTCGCACCATCCGGCACATGGAATACCTTCCGGATGCCCGGCACCAGTACCATCATACCCACCAGACCGTACACCACCGAAGGGATCCCCGCCAGCAGACTCACCGCCGATTGCATCATGCTTTTCACCTTGGGCGGGGCCAGCTTGGCCAGGTACACCGCTGTCAAAAAGCCCACCGGCACCCCCAGCAGGATCGCCCCTGCCGTACCGTATACGCTGGTCAGGATAAACGGCAGAATGCCGAATTTGGGTTCCGCCGCGGTGGAAGCCCACACCTTCCCGAATAAAAAGTTCCATAGCCCGATCTCCCGGATCGCCGGGATGCCGGAAACCACCAGGTACCCGCTGATCAGCAGCACGCATCCCACCGTGATAAGCCCCAGCAGGAAGAAGATCACATGGACTATAAACTCGCCGGTTTTCTTCATTGTTCCCTCCACGGAAAAGGACGGCCGCTATTGCCGCCGTCCTTCTCCATAAACACTTTAGTTGGCGGCTACCGCCCCGGCAGCGGAGATCAGACTCGCTGCCTCGGAAGAAGTGATGTACTCAAAGAATTTCTGTGCGCACTCGCTTAGGGCCCTACCCTCTACGGTCACCAGTACAAAGGGGCGCTGGATGGCGTAGCTGCCGTCCTTTACACTGTCCTCGGTAGGTACTATACCGCCAACGGAAAGGGCCTTCACGGTGTCCTTAATGGAAGCCAGAGAAGCATAGCCGATGGCATCGGGGTTCTGGGCCACAGTGGTGATAACATCGCCGGTGGAGGTCAGTTCCTGACGATACTGGCAGGCATCGGTGGTGCCGGTGATGGTCTCAAAGCCGTCACGGGTGCCACTGCCGGCCTCGCGGCCGATGAGAACGATCTCGGCGTCATTGCCACCAAGGTCCTTCCAGTTGGTGATCCTGCCGGTGTAGATATCGGCGATCTGCTCCAGGGTCAGGTCGCTTACGGGGTTCTCCGGGTTTACAATAATGGCGATGCCATCATAGGCCAGAACGGTCTCCTTCAGGCCGGCCTCCTTTTCCTCCGCCTTCAGCGCCCGGCTGGAAAGGCCGATATCGCAGCGGCCTTCCTGTACCGCCTTGATGCCGGAGCCGGAACCGGTGGGATTGTAGGTAAATGTGATACCCTTGTTTTCATTCATAAAGGCTTCGCCCAATGTATTGATGACCTTCTGCATCGAGGTAGAGCCATCAGTGGCAACCGAGCCGGTCAGCCCGGAGGGCTGAGGATCGGGCTGAGGATCATTGTTCTGTCCGCAGCCGGTCAGCAGCAGGGCGGCGGCACAGGCGATCGCCATAAGAATTGCAATGTACTTTTTCATAGTCGTGTTTCCTTTCTTTTTTTCATGTTCTTTATTTCCTTCAGCGTCTTCATCTTACTGCCGCTGTGTAAAAAGCAAAACGCCGCATATGTAAAAAGAAAATAAAATCCGCCCTAATGAAAAAACTCCCCGGTGCATCTCTGATCCGGGGAATCATAGACTATGGGCTATACCTCGCCCTTTTTATCCGCTACGATGTTATTGATCCAAATCCCCTTCTTCACCATCACGGTGCCGATGATGCACTTGATGATCTCCAGGCTTTGGCAGCAGGCATACAGCAGCAGAATGGGCATGGCCGTATACCGGCTAAGCACATAAGCCACCGGAATATTGATCAGCCACACAAAAGCGCTGTCGAACAGGAAGGTGACCATCGTTTTGCCGCCGGCCCGCAGGGTAAAGTACAGGGCATTGGTCATGGCGGTAAAGGGCATCAGGCAGGCGCCGATGCGGATGAAATTGGTGGCCAGATGCCGGACGGTGTCGGTGGTGCGGTAGATCAGCGGGAAGTAGGTCCCCACAAAGGCCATCAGCAGCCCCACGCCAATAGAAATTGCCACCGAAAAGGCGGTCGTCTGCCGGGCTGTCACCTTTGCCTTCTCAAAGTCCCCGGCACCCAGCTCCTGCCCCACCATAATGCTGATGGCACTGCCCAGCGCCAGGTAAACGCAGGCAAACAGGTTCCATATGGTGCTGCTTATGTTGGTGGCCGCTACCACATCAAGGCTCCGCAGGGAGTAGCACTGATTCAGCATGGCCATACCGGCGGCCCACAGGCCCTCATTCACCAGCAGGGGGGTCCCTCTCCGCAGAATATCCCGGAACAGGCGGCCGGGAATATGCAGCGAACGGTACAGCCCGGTAATATACGGGAACCGCACGGCGTGCCGGTGGGCCCAGCTTACTACTATGGCCAGTTCCACAAAGCGGGAAAGCACGGTAGCAATGGCAGCACCCACTACCCCCATGCGCGGGGCCCCAAAGTGGCCAAAAATCAAGATATAGTTGAAGGTAAGGTTGACCAGCACCGCCACAATGCCCGCTTTCATAGGCAGCAGGGTTTCCCCAGTTTCTCGCAGCGTGCCCGCGTAGGCCTGTGTAATGGCATAGGGCAGCATCCCGATGTACATCACCTTGATGTACTGCAAGCCATAGCGCAGGGAGGCTTCGGCATCTTCCACGGCGCCCTCGCCTTTCAGGTAGAGATTGATGAGCTGGGGGCCGAAGGCGGTAAAGATACCGATGCAGGCTGCGGCCAAAACCAGACAGATCATGAGCTTAAAGCGGAGGGTGTGGCGGACGCCCTCCATATCCCGGTTGCCAAAAAACTGCGCACCGAAAATACCGGCACCGGCTATGGCGCCGAAAACCAGCATATTAAAAACAAACAGCAGCTGATTGGCGATGGCTACACCGGACATTTCCACAGTGCCTACCCGGCCGATCATGACATTATCCAGTAGGCTTACAAAATTTGTAATTGCGTTCTGCACCATGATCGGCACACTGATAGCCAGCACCCGATGGTAGAACTCCCGGCTCCCAAAGAGCTTATTTCGCATAATTTCCTCCTCTTTTTTCGCAAGTATGTTCTATCGTACAAATTTTTTGGGAAATGTCAAGCCCTTTCCTGAAAAAAATTTTTGACAGAATGATCCCCCGCCTTTCCCAAGGGAAAAACGGGGGTGAAATTTTTTTCCGGCTGTGATGAAAAAACCAACCTTGTCTTAGGCGCGCTAAGCGCATACAACCCATGCACAACCGTGTGACCCTATATTATGCGCACACACGCACGCGTATGTAGCGCGCGTACGCGTATAGATAGGAAAAAACTTAAACAAGGTTATCGGCCCGGTCCGGTTCCAGTGCCGCAGGCTGCTTGGGGTGGGCTTTGATGTACTGCGTCCACTTGATGTAGCCGTAGGTGGTATTGGTGAGGTAGCCCGCCTTGAGCACCAGCAGCACCCACTGGCCGGAGATGATATTGATGGCAGCCTCCAGCAGGGCGCAGATATACCAGGCGATCCACTGTTCACGGTAACGCAGCAGGATGAACACACCATTGGCGATGCCGACCGCACTGGCGCAGGCATCCAGGTAGCAGACGATGGTTTCCAGTGTAGGCGTGGAGGAAAGCAGGCCCTCGATTTCCAGCGTGGTGAGGAAATAGCCTACCACCACCGTCCACAGAACAATGCCGGTGAGTACAAGAACCTCCTGCTTTCCCGTCAGGCGGCGGACCTCGGTGAGTTCTTCCTGCTCCCGGTCCTTGTGACGGTTCCAATTGATAAAGCTGATGATATCAATGGGGATCCAAAAGAACAGCGTGGTGGCCATAGTGGCGAAGCGGTAGGAAAGCACCACGCAGATAAGGATCTCGGTGATCTCCACGCCCAGTGAAACAATGAAATTCCACTTGCTCTGCTTGGAAATGAGCAGCTCACAGGTAATATTGAGGAAAATATCCAGCAAATACAGCGCCATGATGACCTTGCCGTTGACACCGCCGAAGTCCTCCTCCGGGAAGATGATAGCGAACACAAAGGCCAGCACCGTGATGCTGATGAACCAAATCTTTTCGTAGGTGGTAAAGTAATTCCAAAGGTTTTTCAGTTTTTGTTTCATAGTTTCTCCTCCATTATGCTTCCGGCAGGGTGATCAGACCGGCATCACACATTTTTTGCAGCGACATAAGAATGCCCAATTTGGCATGTGCCCAGGTAAGGCCGCCCTGATAATAGATGGCATACGGCTCACGGATGGGACCATCGGCGGAAAGTTCGATGGAGGAACCCTGCACAAAGGCGCCAGCAGCCATGATGACCTCGGAATCGTAGCCGGGCATGGGGTACGGCTCCGGGGTGACATAGCTATCCACCGGGGCAGCGCTCTGCACGCCCTTACAGAAGGCAACCATGGCCTCCTTGCTGCGCAGCTCGATGGCCTGAATGATATCGTGACGGGTCTCGGCGGAGGAAGGCACGCAGCGGTAGCCAAGTTTTTCGTACACACCAGCGGCGAAGATCGCTCCCTTTACCGCGGAGGCGGTGACGGTGGGCGCCAGGAAGAAGCCCTGGAAGAAGGACTGCATTAGTCCAAGGGTGGCGCCCAGCTCCGCGCCCAGGCCGGGGGCAGTCAGGCGGTAGGCGCACTGATCGACGCACTCCTGGGTGCCGCAGATATAGCCGCCGGTGGGAGCCAGGCCGCCGCCGGGATTTTTGATGAGGGAACCGACGATCATATCGGCGCCGACATCGCTGGGTTCGATGATCTCGGTGAACTCGCCGTAGCAGTTATCCACCATGCAGATGACACCGGGCTTGAGTTCCTTGACAAAGCGGATCAGCTCGCCGATCTGCTGGACCGAGAAGGTGGGGCGGGTGGCATAGCCCTTGGAGCGCTGGATGGTGACCAGCTTGGTTTTTTCGTTGATTGATTTACGGATATTTTCATAATCGAAGGTGCCATCCGGCAGCAGTTCGGTCTCCCGGTAGGTGATGCCGAACTCGGCCAGTGAGCCCTTGCAGGGGCGGATGCCGATGACTTCCTCGAGAGTATCGTAGGGACGGCCGACCGGAGAGTAAAGCTCATCGCCGGGGCGAAGATTGGCGGCCAGCGCCAACGCCAGCGCATGGGTGCCGCAGGTGATCTGCGGGCGAACCAATGCGGCTTCGGTGCGGAAGGTATCGGCATAGACTTTTTCCAACGCTTCACGGCCGATATCATTATAGCCATAGCCGGTAGAGGCCGCAAAGCACTCCGCGCTGACACGGTTTTTCTGCATGGCGGCCACGACCTTGGCCTGGTTGTATTCCGCGATGGCATCGATCGCGGCAAAGCGGGGCTTGAGCTCCTCTTCCGCAGAGCAGCAAAACGCCAGCACCGCACTGCTGATGCCCATTTCATGATAAATCTTCTGTGTATCCATTGTTGTTACTCCTTATTCTCTTTCATCCTTTTGGGGCGAATTGACTTTGCCCAGTATCTCCATGGCGACATGATTCAGCACCTCGGCCCGGGCCAGAACAATGCCGTTTTCCTCATCGCCCAACACCAGCAGGCTATCCCCGGGGCTGAGTCCAAAAACCTGCCGGGCTTCCTTGGGGATCACGATCTGGCCTTTATCGCCGATTTTGACCGTGCCAAACACATGCTTGCCCTTTGGCATACCGCTGAGAATGTGCTTTCCCTTTGGCATAGCGGCGCTCCTTTCTTCCCACTTTTCTCACTTTTCTTACTTTGGCATACCTGTTTATTATAATCACTATCCGGCAAAAGTCAACCGTATTTGCAAAAGAAAACAGGCGAAACACCTGGTTTCGCCTGAAATTCTTATGGGTAAGGGTTATTCGCTTTCCGCTACGCTTTCGATGGTCTTCCGCAGCTCCTCGATTCCCCGGCCATTCATGGAGGACACCGGGAACAGCGTGACTTGATCGCCGCAGGGGATCTCGGTACGGATCTCCTCCAGCCGGGTCCGAAGCTGATTATTGGTCAGCTTATCGGTCTTGGTAAGTACCACCGCGAAGGGTAGCTCACTATCAATGAGGAAATCCAGCATGGTGAGGTCATCGGCACTAGGGGCATGGCGGATATCCAAAAGGGACAAGACCAGCCGAATGTCCCGGTCCTGATGAAAGTAGCCCTCGATGAGGCCGGACCAGCGGCGGCGTTCGCTATCGCTGACCTTGGCATAACCGTAGCCGGGCAGATCTGCAAAGCGGGCAACATCGCCACAGCGGAAAAAGTTGATGGTGGCGGTTTTGCCGGGGGTGGCGCTGACACGCGCCAGCTGCTTTTGGTTGAAGATCTTATTGATAAGGGAGGACTTGCCCACATTGCTGCGCCCCGCAAAGACGACCTCCGGCAGGGTGCTTTGCGGCAGCTGGTTGGCCAGGCCGCAGCTCATCTCATATTTCACCAGATGAAAGTTCATGTTGGCGTCCTCCCTTTCTTTTACTCAACGGCACAGTACCACCGAGGATGCTTCCTTGTGCTCGGTGGCTGCGGCGTGGTAGCTGCGCTTTTGGGCCCCACCGGGCAGCTGTACCAGTGCCTGTTCCAGCACCTCTTCCATGGTGTGGACCGGCACAAAATGAATGGCTTTTTTGACGACATCATCAATTTCGGCAAGGTCCGGTTCATTGGCGGCCGGGATAATAACGGTCTTGATGCCGTTTTTGTAGGCTGCCATGCTCTTTTCCCGCAGGCCGCCGATGGCCAGTACCCGGCCCCGCAGCGTGATCTCGCCGGTCATAGCGACATCGTGCCGAACGGGGATATTGCCCAGTGCCGAAATGAGCGCCGTGCAGGTGGTGATACCGGCGGAGGGGCCATCCTTGGGGACCGCGCCCTCCGGGAAATGGATGTGGATATCCTTATCCTTGTAGAAGGTGTTTTCGATCTCGTAATGCTCCGCGACAGAACGGATGTAGGTGATGGCAGCCGTTACCGATTCCTTCATCACATTGCCCAGCGAGCCGGTGGTGATGGTCTTGCCGGTACCGGGGACAACCGCGGTTTCCACTTGGAGGAGTTCGCCGCCCACGGCAGTCCAGGCCAACCCATTGACAAGGCCGATGCTGTCCTCCTTGGGGACGATATCCTCGGTGATGTAGCGGGGGCCCAGGTAATCGGGCAGGTCAGCGGCCTTAATGGTAACCTTTTCGGTGGCTTCGCCGGATACCACCTTGGCAGCGACCTTGCGGCAAAGGGCGGCCAGACGGCGCTCCAGGGTACGCACACCGGCTTCTCGGGTATAGTGATCGATGATATCATAGATGGCGCCATCGGTCACGGCAATCTGCCCGACGGAAAGGCCGTGGCGTTCCCGCTGCTTGGGCAGCAGATGGCGTTTGGCGATTTGGAACTTTTCTTCCCGGGTGTAGCTTGGCAGCTCGATGACCTCCATGCGGTCCAGCAGGGCGGGCGGAATGGCACTGCGGTCATTGGCCGTGGCGATGAAGAACACATGGGAAAGGTCGAACGGCATCTCGATATAATGATCCCGGAAGGTGCAGTTCTGCTCGGAATCCAGTACCTCCAACAAGGCGGAGGAAGGATCGCCGCGGTAATCATTGCTGAGCTTATCTACCTCATCCAGCAGCAGCACGGGATTGGCGCTGCCGGCCTGCTTGATGGCATTGATGATACGACCGGGCATACTGCCTACATAAGTTTTCCGATGACCGCGGATCTCGGATTCATCTTTGATACCGCCCAACGCGATACGAGCATAGCGGCGTCCCATCGTCTGCGCGATGCTGCGTACGATGGAGGTTTTGCCCACGCCGGGAGGGCCCACAAAGCAGAGGATCTGACCATTGATATCCGGCGCCAGCGCCCGAACAGCCAGAGCTTCCAGTACACGCTCCTTGATCTTCTTGAGGCCGTAGTGCTCCTTATCGAGGAGCTTGGCAGCCTTTTTGAGATCTATCACATCTTTGGTATAGCAGCCCCAGGGCAGCTCTAGGCAGGTTTCCAGATAGCCGCGGATAACCGCCGCTTCCTGCGAATTGGGGGGCATTTTTTCCAGATGGCTGACCTCTTTGAGGAGTTTTTCCTTGTTTTCATCGGTGGTCAACAGGGCGCGGATCTTTTCCCGGAATTCATCCGGCTCCTCGAAGCCCATATCGCCTTCGCCCAGCTCTTCATTGATGACACGGAGCTGTTCCCGCAGGTAGTAGTCCCGCTGGTTTTTGTCCATGGCCTCTTTAACGCGGTCCTGAATATCGGCCTCCAGCGCCAAAATCTCATTTTCGGATTCCAGCAGCTGGGCGATGATCTCCAGCCGGCGGCGGGCACTGTTCTGCTCCAGCAGACGCTGCTTATCCTGTACCTCGAAGGGGATGTTCCCCGCTATGTATTCCGCAATAAGCGCTGGATCGTCGCAATCGAGGATATTATCCACGATCTCTTTTGGCATCCGGGGCGCCAGGCTGATATACTCATCGAAGAGGTCCTTGACAGTGCGAACCAGCGCATCACTGAAAGGGCGGCCCGCAATGCGGCCGGCCGCGGGATACGGCAGGATCTCACCGACCGAGGTGTGGTCTTCCTCGAACATATCGATGAGCTTGCCGCGGTAGCAGCCTTCCACCAATACACGCAGTGATTCTCCCTGCGAACGCACGATTTGACGGATCTCCGCCACTGTGCCTACTTTATACAAACCGTCCATCGACGGATTTTCTTCATTTTGATTGATCTGGGCCACTAGGAAAATCTTGCGGTCACCGTTCATCGCCATGTTCAAAGCGTGCAGTGATTTTTCCCGGCCTACATCAAAGTGCAGCACCATATGCGGGAACAGAACCAGCCCGCGCAGCGCCAATACCGGTACCCGAACCGGCTTCATCTCAGTATTTTTTGTGTTTTTCTCCATAGCTTTTGCCTCCCTTCACTATGGTCATAAAAGTAGGGTTACGATTGAATAAAGGGACGGTATGGGATCACGCGACCCCGTACAGCCCCCGATTCATGTCATATCCCATGGGTGCATTTCCCTGCCCCACGGGCAAGGATATGCAGCCGGATGTTATTTAAGAAACAGCACCGCGGCGGCGCTTCTGTGCCGATGTGCCGGGCAGACGCAGCTGCAGGCGGGTGGGCTGCTTCATGGGGTCACGCATGATCATGGCATCCCCCAAACCGTTTACCATATCCGCCGTGATGACGATATGGGCCACGGTGCCATCGGAAGGCGCTTCAAACATCAGATTGCCCAAAAGCTCTTCCATGATGCCGCGCAGACCACGCGCACCGGTTTTACGCTCGATCGCCTTTTTGGCGATAGCACGCAGCGCATCCTCTTCGAAATCGATTTGGATATTATCCATCTCAAACAGCTTTTTGTATTGCTTGATGAGGGCGTTTTTAGGCTCCCGCAGGATACGAACCAGCGCTTCCTCATCCAACGCATCCAGCGAAGCGATGACCGGAATACGGCCCACTAACTCGGGGATCAGGCCGTATTTAACCAGGTCATGGGGCTCCACCTGGCGGTAAATGCCCTGCTCTTCCACCTCGGCTTTGGATTTTACCGTGCCGCCGAAGCCAAGGGAGGACTTATCGGTACGGCGGCTGATGATCTTTTCCAGACCATCGAACGCGCCGCCGCAGATAAACAGAATATTGGAGGTATCCACCTGGATGAACTCCTGCTGGGGATGCTTGCGGCCGCCCTGCGGGGGAACATTGGAAACGGTTCCTTCCAGAATCTTTAGCAGTGCCTGCTGAACGCCCTCGCCGCTGACATCGCGGGTGATGGAGGGATTTTCACTCTTGCGGGCGATCTTATCGATCTCATCAATGTAGATGATGCCGCGCTCGGCCCGGGCCACATCGAAATCCGCAGCCTGCAAAAGGCGCAGCAGGATGTTTTCCACATCCTCGCCAACATAACCGGCTTCGGTCAGGGTGGTGGCATCCGCAATGGCAAAGGGGACACCCAGCACCTTGGCCAAAGTCTGCGCCAGCATGGTTTTACCAACGCCCGTGGGACCCAGCAGCAGAATATTGCTCTTGCCGAGCTCCACATCATCGCCATCGCCGCAGCAAATACGCTTATAGTGATTATATACCGCCACCGAAAGCGCGCGCTTGGCGGCATCCTGCCCGATGACATACTCGTCCAGGAAAGCTTTGATCTCCTTGGGCCGGGGGACATTCAGCTCTTCTCCCTGCGGCTCGTTTCTTACGGGCCGGGGGGCCGGAACTTCCTCATCCTCCAGCACCGCGCGGCAGATCTCTACACATTCATTGCAGATGCATACGCCCGGGCCGGCGATCAGACGCGCTACCCGATCCTGCGGTTTGCCGCAAAAGGAGCAGCGCATCATTTTTTTGTTCTCATCGTTTGCCATGCTATTATGGACTCCTTTTATTCTCTGTGGGCAATGACACGGTCGATCAGGCCATAATCACAGGCTTCCTGGGCGGACATGAAGTTATCCCGCTCGGTATCCTGCATCACCTGCTCCAGCGGCTTATGGCAGCGCTCCGCCATAATGCGGTTCAGATTTTCCTTGATCTTGATGATGCGGTCAGCATGGATCTTGATATCGGTGGCCTGACCCTGCAGCCCGCCCAGCAGCGGCTGGTGAATCATGATCTCGCTATTGGGCAGCGCCAGGCGCTTGCCGGGAGCACCTGCGCACAGCAGGAACGCGCCCATGGAAGCCGCCATACCAATGCAGATGGTGGAAACATCGCATTTGATATACTGCATGGTATCATAGATGGCCATACCGGCGGAAATGGAACCGCCGGGGCTATTGATATACAGGTGGATGTCCTTTTCGGGATCCTGGCCCTCCAGGAACAAAAGCTGCGCTACCACCAGACTGGCTGTGGCATCGTTTACCTCCTCACAGAGCATAACGATGCGGTCATTGAGCAGGCGGGAAAAGATATCATAACTGCGCTCCCCGCGGTTGGTCTGTTCTATTACCATTGGTACCAAACTCATTTTTTCATACACCTCCGTTTATGGTATGTAGCACTGGGAATTTGCCAAAGGAGATTACAGCTGGGTCACTACGGCGCTATCGGTGATAACCTTGGCGGCCTTCTGGATGGTGAGCTGACGCTTGATCTCCTCTACGGGAACGATGGACTTGACCTTATCGAGTTCCATGCCGTAATCCTTGACCATACGGTCGTACTCGCCGTTAATATCTTCTTCTGTGATCTCGATATTCTCCACCTCAGCGATCTTCTCCAGCAGCAGGGTGGTACGCACCTGGGCCTCGGCCTGGGGCATAAACTGAGCGGTCAGTGCCTCGGGGGTGGTACCGGTGTACTTCATATACATATCCATGTTCATGCCCTGGGTCTGCAGACGGTAGCCGAACTCTTCGACCATATCCTTGGCCTTGTTTTCAAACATCACAGTGGGGATCTCCACGGTCATGTTCTTGACGGCCTGCTCCAGCAGATCGTTTTCCATCTTGCTGTCGGCCTGGTCCTTCTTTTCAGCGGCCATCTTTTCGGTCAGATCCTTCTTCAGCTCTTCCAGGGTATCAAACTCGCTGACATCCTTGGCAAACTCGTCGTCCAGGGTGGGCAGCTCCTTGCGCTTGAGCTCCTTGATGGTTACTTTGAAGGTGGCGTCCTTACCAGCCAGCTCTTCGCTGTGGTACTCGGTGGGGAAAGTCACATTGACCTCGAAGCTCTCACCAACCTTATGGCCAACTACGCCCTCCTCAAAGCCGGGGATAAACTGGCCGGAGCCAAGGGACAGGGGGTGGTCCTCGCCCTTACCGCCCTCAAAAGCAACATCGCCGACAAAGCCTTCGTAATCGATAACGGCGGTATCGCCCATCTCGGCCTTAGCGCCCTCGGGGGCTTCGCCCATGCGGGCATTGCGATCGGCCATGGCGTTCATCTCGGTTTCTACATCGGCATCGGTCACTTTGTCGCTCTCGCGCTCGGCCTTCAGGCCCTTATACTCGCCCAGGGTAACCTCAGGCTTAACAGTAACCTTGGCGACAAAGGTATAATGGGTGCCGTCAACATCCTTCAGCTCCACTTCTGGATAAGCGACCGCCTCCAGGCCGGACTCCTTGAGGGCCTCCTCATAGGCTTCGCCGTAGCTGGAATTGATGGCATCCTCGTAGAAATAGCTCTCGCCTACCATCTTGTAAACGATGCTCTTGGGAGCCTTGCCCTTACGGAAACCGGGGATATTGAGCTTGGCAGCGTTCTTCTTGAAAGAAGCATCCAGCGCCTTAGCATACTGCTCGCCATCCACGGTGATATTCAGTTCGTACAGGTTGGTGTCCACTTTTTGGGTTTCGTTCAGTTTCATTTATGATGTCCTCCAGCAAAATTTTAGATTCCAGTAAATCTTATTGATTATAGCACATAGCAAACTAAATTGCCACTGTTTTTCGGTAATTATCGTATCTTTATGGGGCAAAATTTAAGATAATCTGCCGAGATCAACCGGCAATCCACTCCAAAAAATTCCCCCTGGTAGGCCAATGGGATGGCTCCGCCGTGCAAATGGCCGTAAAAGCACTGCTTGACGCCGTATTCTTTCATAGCATCGAAGAACTCCGGGATGACCTGTTGGCCAAAGATCGGCGGATAATGCAGGAACAGGATCTTCTCATTTTCCGGCGGGGCGGCCGCCAAAGAGCGCCGGATACGGCCCAACTCCCGGGCAGTGATGCTGCCTTCGGCTCGCTCCCCTTCCTCAAACATCCAGCCACGGCTGCCGCAGAGAGAAACGCCCTCCACCGTCACCGCGTTATTATGGAGAAAATGCAGGGTATTTAATCCATTCTTATCCAAAAAGCGCTGCATGGAGGAAAGGGTGGTCCACCAGTAATCGTGATTGCCCTTCATTAGGTACTTTTTCCCCGGCAGGCGATGCAGAAAGGTAAAATCGGCCAAAGTATCCTCTATATTCATGGCCCAGGAGATATCTCCCGCCAATATCACGGTGTCCTCCGAACTGATCCGCTCCCGCCAGTTCTGCTCCAGCCGCTGCACATAATCATGCCAGCCGGCAAAGATATTCATTTCCTTATTGCAGCCCAGCGAAAGATGTGGATCGCCGATGGCAAAAATGGACATAGCCCGCCCCCTGTTCCCCGAATATTCAAAGTCGTTTGCGCCCATAATACTGCTGTCCCACCCAAGGGAACTAACCATAAAGGAGAATATGTATTATGAGCGATTTTAGCCGTCCTACCGATTGCAGCTGCATTCCCGGTATCAAATGCGATGTGAAAGACTGTGTTCACAACGATAAGGCCTGCCACTGCACCGCCGAGAGCATTACCGTGGCGTGCGACCACGCTGATGACGCCGCCTGCGATACCTACCGCAAGGGCTGATTCGACCTACCACAGCCGCCGTGCAGAGCCATGTGCTCTGCACGGTATTATTTTGCATCATATCGCCGCCAAAAATCAAGTGCGTTTTTGTAACATATTTTCTCTGTTAATGTGAACCCGAAGGCTTCCCGCAGCCGCTGCGCCAGCTGGGGCAGCGCACCGCAATCCGGCAGGTCATGGGGCATATCGGCACCATCAAAATCGGAGCCAAGGGCCAAAACATCTTCCCCACCCAAATTGAGAAAATGCTCGGCGTGCCGCAGAATGTCCTCCATGCAGGCGTGTTCCCTATCCCCCCGCAGGAAACCGGTGTAGAAATTCAGCCCCACCAGTCCCCCGCGCTCCGCAATGCAGCCGAACTGATCGTCGGTCAGGTTGCGGGGCACATTACATAGCAGGCGGCTGTTGCTGTGCGTAGCAATCACCGGCCGCCGGGCGGCTTTTATCACATTCCAAAAGCTTTCATCATTGAGGTGGGATACATCTGCCACAATATCGCAGCGCTCCAGCTCCCGCAGGGCTTCCCGGCCAAAGGGCTTTAACCCACCAGTAACAGCGGAACCACCCGCTAACTCATTTTCTCCATTCCAGGTCAGCGTCAGCATCCGTACCCCGTGCCCAGCAAGGGCCTGCACATATTCCAGCCGCCCAGCCAGCACCGCGCCGCCCTCCACCGCAAGGAAGCAGGCGTTCCCGCCCTGTTCCCAACAGCTCTCGGCTTCCGCCGGGTGGTCCAGCAGGGTCATCTTCCCTGTTTCAGCTATTTTCTCTTTCCAGTAAGTACTGCACCGCACAAAATACTGCCACGCCGGTTCCCCTCGCAGGGTATCCGGAATGAATACCGCATAGCTTTGGCACAGGCTGCCGCTCTGCCACCGGTCCAAATCCAACTGCAGGCCGCTTCCATACAGCCCAGCGTGGATTTTCATGGCTTCGGTAGCGGTATCGCAATGCAGGTCAAAGAAGTTCATGGTGCCACCTCATTAAAAAGCAAATTTGTAGTATGTAAAGCCTAACAGCTTGTCGCCTTCAACGATTAACGCCGCTACATCAAATCGTGGCTGGTGATCGGTGGGATGTTCCAACAGGTAGCTTTCCGCTGTTAACCGCAGCTTTTGCTGCTTCTGTAGAGTGACAGCGGCTTCCCCTGGCACCATGCTGCCCGCCTTCCGGGTCTTTACCTCCACAAAGAGCAGATACTCCTCATTTTCCGCTATAATATCAATTTCCCCATAGCGGCTGTGCCAGTTCCGCTCCACAATATGAAAGCCCTGCTTTTCCAGATACCGTGCGGTGTAGTCCTCCCCGCGGTCGCCTAATTTCTTTTTATCCGTCATGGTGCTTCTCCGTCAGGTTTTTCAGGAAACTCCTGCGGTGCAGCGGGGTAATGCCGTATTTGGCGATACCCGCGTAGTGCTCCTTGGAGCCGTAGCCCTTGTTCTTTTCCCAGCCATAGCCTGGATACTCCCTGGCATATTCGGTCATTAGGCGGTCACGGGTCATCTTGGCCAGGACAGAGGCCGCCGCGATGTGTGCACTGATGCCGTCGCCCTTGACCACCAGCTGTGTGGGCAGCGGCAAGCCGGGATCTCGGTTACCATCCACCAGCGCCAAGCGGGGGCGTTTTTCCTCCGGCAGCTTTTGCAGCAGTTCCCCATAGGCACGGTGCATGGCCAAAAAAGTGGCCTGCAAAATATTGATCTCATCGATTTCCTGCTGACTGGCAAACCCGATACCGTAATAGACCTCCGGGCAGGCGGTCAACAGGGTATAGGTCTCTTCCCGGCGCTTTTCGGTCATCTTTTTGGAATCATTGAGAGCGGGCAACTCCAGCCCGCGGGGCAGCACCACACAGGCCGCGCATACCGGCCCGGCCAAAGGGCCACGCCCCACCTCATCAATGCCGCACAGGCCATCGAAGCCCAGGGCTTCATCGTATTCCCACAAAAAATGGTTATCGGTCATTGCGGTATCCTCTCCAGCGTGATGCGGCCCATTGCCGCACTGCGGAACTCATCCAGCAGCATGATGGCGGCACGCTCGGTGTTAGCTTCCCCGCCGGAAATGAGCATCCCCCGCTTGCGGGCGATGCGCTCCAGCAGCTCGTAGCTTTCCATTTCGGCGATGGCTTCGGCATCCAGCTTATAGCGTTCCGCCAGCGCCGCAGTGTAGGTGGGACGCAGGGTATCCAAAAGGCGCATGGCCAGGTACTCGATATCCAGGATCTGATCCTTGACCGAACCGATAAAGGCCAGCCGCTCGCCTGCTACCTTATCTTCAAACTTCGGCCATAGTACGCCCGGCATATCCAAAAGCTCTATCCCGTCCTCCAGCGAGACCCACTGCTTCCCGCGTGTCACGCCAGGGCGGTCCTCCACCTTGGCGCTGCGGGTACCGGAAAGCCGGTTAATGAGCGAGGACTTGCCCACATTCGGGATGCCGACGATCATCATACGGATAGGACGGCCCACCATGCCCTTTTCATTCCAGGCGGCTATTTTATCCGCCAGCACCTCCCGGACGGCGGGCAGCAGGTTCTTTACCCCGCGGCCGCTGCGGCAATCACAGGCCATGGCCGGGATCCCTTTTTTGCGGTAATAGGTCAGCCACTGTTCGGTGGCGGCGGCATCGGCGCAGTCCGCCTTGTTCAGCAGCATCAGGCGGGGCTTTTTGCCCACTATTTTATCTATTTCCGGGTTACGGCTGCTCTGCGGGATGCGCGCATCACAAAGCTCCACCACAATATCCACCAGCTTTAGGTTGCTGGCCATAATGCGGCGGGTTTTTGCCATATGCCCCGGGAACCATTGGACCGACATCGTTTCTGACATATCTCTTCTCCCATTCTTTCTTTGGCAATTCCCCTATATAAAAGCAAAAGAGGACAACCATACAGTGTCCTCTCGCCTTTTGTGGAAAAATTAGCCCAGTACTTCTTTGACCTTGGCAGCCTTGCCCACTCTGCCGCGCAGATAATACAGCTTGCCGCGGCGTACACGACCCTTACGAACCAACTCAACGCTGGCAACCTTCGGGCTGTGGATGGGGAAAACTCTCTCGACACCGCAGCCGTGAGAAAGGCGGCGAACGGTAAAGGTCTCAGCGATACCACCGTGCTTCTTGGCGATTACAGTGCCCTCAAAGGCCTGCAGACGCTCACGGTTACCTTCTTGAATGCGAACCTGCACGCGTACGGTATCACCGACATTAACAACAGGCAGATCCTTCTTCAGGCAGCTCTCGGACATCAGTTTCAGTGCGTCCATGGATTTTATCCTCCTTAAAATATCCAAACATTCTTACCTCTGGGCTCCATTGGCCGGGCAGCGGACTGTTCAGTTTAATGTTTGGCCCTGCGGCCAACATCAAAACCTGCGCCGGATGGACCGATCGCAGTTCTCATGCCGTATTATAATAACACAGTGCAAGTACGAATGCAAGCAAAACTTAACAGAAATCTGAAAAATCTTCGGTGAGTATCGCAGTGCGCTCCAGCCCGGTCCAATAGGGCTCCCGGCTCAGCAGCTCATTATAGGCACCGGTCACCAGCATAGGGCTCCAGTTTACCGTACCGCCTGCCGGCAGACGGACAGACAATACCATCTCCCCCGGCTTTTTGTCGGTATGCAACACAGTCATCTTTTCTTTTAGGTCAATCTGCTGGTCGCCTTTTTTGGTTTTCTTGGTAACCATCAGGTACTCTGCTGCCAGCAGGCGGTCGAATGCTTCCTCCGCTGCGGGAGCATCATCCCGGAAGGTCAGTCGGTAATCTGCCCAGCAGATCGCGCTCGGTTCCATGACCGGAGCCGCTGCGCGCAATACCCGCAGATCATCGGGCAGCACCGCATTCAAACGGTCTGTTACTTCCTCGCAGCTTACTTCTTCGGTCAGACGGAAGTCAAAGGATTCGCAGCAGCTTTCCACCCCCAGCGGCAGCGGCAGCGCGAAGGTCAGGTAGGCATGGGGATTGAAGCCCTGCGTATACCAAATAGGCAGCCTGCTGCGTTTGAATACCCGCGCCAGACAGCGCGTCACATCCAGGTGGGAAATGTACTTCAGCCGTCCCTCCTTAGCGAAGAATACACGGACAGTTTTCACTGCAGGTCACCCCTTTCTCATTCAATTCTTTGCTGACCCCGCAGCCGCTGCAGCGTTCCCGGCAGTTGGGGGTCGTTTTGCTTTCGTGGGTCAGCCGGTTCTCCCGGATCAAAAACTCCTTGGACACAAAGTAATCCAGGTGATCCCACGGCATCAGCTCGTCATACTCCCTCTTGCGGGTGGCATAAAAATCGGGTGAAAGCCCTGCCTGCTCCATGGCCGCGTACCAGCGTGCCGGGGAGAAGTGATCTTCCCAGCCCTCCAAGCGGCCGCCCTCCTGCCATACCGCTTCCACCACATCGGCCAGGCGGCGGTCCCCGCGTGCCAGAATTGCCTCAATGCGGCTTGTCCCGCTATCGTGGTAGCTGATGGAGATCTTTCGGCTGGAAACCGTCTCCAAAAGCAGCTTCTGTTTGGCCACGAACTGCTCAGGGGTATCCTGCGGCTCAAATTCAAACGGGGTAAAGGGCTTCGGCACAAAGCATGCCACACTGATATTGACGGTGACGCCCTTGCCCTTCGGCCTATTGGGCAGGCTGTAGAAGAGATCCACTACCTTTTGCGCCAGCTCTATGATGGCCTTGACATCTTCCTCGGTTTCGGTGGGCAGGCCCATCATAAAATAGAGCTTGACCGCCGTATAGCCGCTTTCAAAGCTCATACGGCAGGTATCCAACACTTCCTGCTCGGTAATATTTTTATTGATAGCATCCCGCAGGCGCTGGCTCCCCGCCTCCGGGGCAAAGGTCAGACCGCTTTTGCGCACCCGCTGCACCAGTTCCAGCAAATGCGGAGTCATGCTATCAATACGCAGCGAGGGCAGCGAAAGATCGACATGCTCCGGTTCCGCCCACACCAGCATCTTTTCCATTAGGTCGGCAAGATGGCTGTGATCACTGGTAGAAAGCGAAGAAAGCGAAACCTCATCATAGCCGCAGTTATGGCACAGATCATAAGCCTGACGGTTGATCACATCGACACTGCGTTCGCGATAGGGGCGGTAAATATAACCCGCTTGGCAAAAACGGCACCCGCGAATACAGCCACGAAGAACCTCCGTCACAGCGCGGTCATGCACTACATCGATAAACGGTACCACAAAGTTTTCGGGGAAATCAGCCTGATCAAAATCCGGCATAATGCGCTTTTTGATGGTTGCGGAAGCGCCGTTTTTTGGCGTAATCGCCGCCACAGTGCCGTCCTCATTGTAGGTGATATCATAGAGAGAGGGAACATATACCCCCTCGATCTGTGCTGCCTTTTGCAGAAATTCTTCTCTACTCCAGCCTTTCCTTTTGGCGATGCCTAAAAGATCCAGCACCTCCAGATCGACCTCCTCGCCCTCTCCCAGGAAAAAAAGGTCGAAGAAATCCGCTATTGGTTCCGGGTTGCAGGCGCAGGGACCGCCGCCCATCACCAGGTGCTCCAGGCCCTTGCGCTCCTTCTGCCGCAGCGGAATACCGGAAAGGTACAGCATATCCAGTACACCGGTATAGCACAGCTCATATTGCAGGGTAAACATGATGACATCGAACTCATCTAATGGGTCAAAGCTTTCCAACCCATACAGCTTCATGTTATTTTCCAGCAGCAGACTGCGCATATCCTCCGCCGGGGCAAAGACCCGTTCGCACCAGATCTCCTCCCGCTTATTAAAGGCAGAATAAAAGAGCTTCATACCCAGGTGGCTCATGCCCACCTCGTACAGATCGGGGAAGCAAAATGCCACACGGGTAGTCACTTTGCTTTTATCCTTTATAATGGTATTGATCTCGCCGCCGCAGTAACGAGCCGGCTTTTGCACCTTTAGCAGCAGTCTTTCTATCTCAGATGGGATCATAGGGACCTCCGATTATCGTTTGATATGTCCTATCATACCACATTTGGCGTGCCTCTTCAACCAAAAGCCCCACCCAATACCAAAAGTCCCGCCAATGCTGCTACACCTATCCCCCGGCGCAGCCATCTCCTTACCTGCACGGTCAGCTTACCACAGCAGCATTCCAACAAAATATCTACGATCACCGTTCCATCGCTATTGCCCAGCGGCAGCAATGTGGCGGCCGCTACCGCCCAGTGTACCGCTGCCGCTCGCATAGACTGCATTGTTTTTTCTGTCAGCATTATGCCGCCAAAAAGTAGGTTCACCGCCGGCCCGCTGAGATTCAACAGCAGCTCCTGCCCCCGGCTCATACGGTCTTCCGCCAGCTTTATCCGTACCCCGGTCAGTGAGATACAGATCACTCCTATCTTTTTGCCTGCTGCTGCAATGTAAATAAAATGTCCGCACTCATGCAGCAGAATCGCTAACCACAGCAGCGGCAGCAGATGCCCCGGCAGCAGCGTCCCCGCGCACAGCCCCACTGCTAACAGAAAGCTCACTGTTATCCGTACATTTCCAACCGTAAAATTCATCAACTATACAGGTTCATCGGGTCCACATAATACCCCTCAGTCAAAACGCTAAGGTGCAGGTGCGGCCCTGTTGACACGCCGGTACTGCCCACCAGTGCGATAGCATCTTCCACCGTCACTTCGTCCCCTGCTTTGCACAGTACCGCTTCGCAGTGGCAGTATATCGTCTCCAGGTTTTCGCTGTGCCGCAGCTTGACATAGTTCCCATAGCTTTGATTGCTGCCAACGGCAGTTACCACACCTGCATATACCGGATAGATTTTCGTGCCAGCGGCAGCCGCCAGGTCGATCCCGGTATGGAAATCCCAAGCCCCGCTGATGGGATGTGTCCGCTCCCCATAATCAGAGGTGATCACGGCATCCATAGGCAATGGCGAAACCGCCGGTACCGACACTACTACCTTTCGGTAAGAAGCGTTCCGCGGAAAGACTGGCTCCTCCCCGCCCATGGCGGTTTGGCCATCCGCCCATGCAAATACCTCCGCCAGCTTGGGCGGCTGCCAGTCTTCCCACCACTGCTGCAGTTGCTGCGCGGTAATTGGTGTTGCCAAAAGACGCATCACCTCATCCTGTTTATCACCATCCTCCCGCGTTATCTCGGTATAGTACTCCCCCAGTATTTTATATTCCCGCGGCTTTACATACTGCATGGTAAATACCACTGCCAGTGCCGCAACACACAGCACTGTCTGCGCCATCAGTAAAACCAACCCCTGCCCCTCCCGCCGGGGCGGTTCCACGCTTCTTCCTGTCATACGGGACCTTATGGCCGGTCTGCTTCGTCTGCTGTTATAGCGCATCCTGTCACCCCCTGTCCTTTTGAGTGTATGAAGGCTTTACCCCATTCATGCACTGCTGCCCATTGACTTTCCCCTATCTGTGACTATAATGATATCAGTTCTTTTTAATAGGAGCGCCTATGTTCAAAATTATTATCTGTATCCTGGCCGGTTTGGGGGCGGGTCTTGGCACCGGCTTTGCCGGGATGAGTGCTGCCGCGGTCATCAGTCCAATGCTTATCACCTTTTTACATATGGATCCCTACCTTGCCGTTGGCATTGCTCTTGCCAGTGATGTCCTGGCCAGCGCTGCTTCCGCCTATACCTATGGCAAAAATAAAAACCTCGATATCAAAAACGGCGTTATCATGATGATCAGCGTCCTGTGTTTCACTTTGGTGGGCAGCTACATCGCCAGCATTGTCCCCAAAGCTACTATGGGCAGCTTTTCTACCCTGATGACTCTCTTTCTCGGTATCAAGTTTATCGTCAAGCCGGTATTGGCGCCAAAGCAACGGTTTCAATCCGCCACCGCCCGACAAAAAGCTATTCGTTCTGTCCTCTGCGGCGCTATGGTCGGTTTCATCTGTGGCTTTGTGGGCGCCGGCGGCGGCATGATGATGCTGCTTGTACTCACCTCCGTGCTGGGTTATGAGCTGAAAACCGCCGTCGGCACCAGCGTTTTCATCATGAGTGCGACCGCCCTCACCGGGTCGGTCAGTCACTTTGCCATAGGCGGGCTGCCGGATACCGAGGCGCTGATCATCTGTGTCATCAGCACATTGGTCTTCGCGCAGGTGGCGGCGCTTTTTGCCAATAAAGCCTCTCCCATCGTACTCAATCGCGTCACCGGTTCCATTTTGGTCATTCTCGGCGTCGCTATCCTTGCCGTCAATTATTTTGGCTAAATAAAAAGGTTACGCCCCATTAGCATGGCCTTTTCAATCGCAAAAGCGGGAGGCCGGTTCATTCCGGTCTCCCGCTTTTTATTTTGGTCAGTTTTATTCGCCGGCCACCGTTACCGTAACGATACAGGTCACAGCCAAACCATTGGCCGCCCTCGCGGTAACGGTCACCGTCCCGACCGCTTTAGCCGTTACTGTCCCATCTGCCGCTACATCCACGATACTGGGGGCATCGCTGCTCCAGGTCACGGTTTTATCGGTTGCGTTTTCCGGCAGCACCGTAGCAATTAGGGCATGTGTTTGCCCAACCGTTAGGCTCAGCGTTGTCGGCTCCATGGTAATGGATGCCGGCACCACCGCTTCCGCCTTCACGGTCACCGTGCATTCGGCACTCTTTTCGCCGCACTTCGCCGTGATAACCGCCGTACCTTCTTTCAGTGCTGTTACGGTGCCATCGGCGCCCACCGTAGCCACTGTTTCATCGCTGCTGCTCCACTGGATGGTCTTCACCGTTGTTTCATCCGGTTTCACCGTCGCGGTCAGCTTGCCGGTACCGTTTACCGTCAGTTCCATGGTGGTCTGATCCAAGGTCACGCTTTCCGCCAGCACCTCGGCTTTCTGTACTGTTACAGTACAGAAAGCACTCTTTTCACCGCACTTCGCGGTAATGGTTGCGTTGCCTTCCGCCAGTGCAGTCAACTTCCCGTTTTCTACTTTTACCGCTGCCGGATTACTGCTGCTCCAGGTAACGGTTTTATCCGTCACATTTTCGGGCAATACGGTCGCATTCAGCACCAGCATATCACCCACCTTCATGGTCAGCGATATCTTGTCCAACCGCACCTCCGTCACCGCTACCGGCTTTACCGTTACCTTACAGGTAGCGGTATAGCCACCGTCTGTCGTCTTCACGGTGATGGTCGCCGTCCCGGCCGCCACTGCCTTCAGGCTACCGTTCTGATCTACCGTTACCACGCCGTTATTGCTGCTGCTCCAGGTCACGCTTTGGTCGGTCGCATCTTCGGGGTTCAGTTTTGCTACCAGTTGACCGGTCACACCTGCTGTCAGCTCCAAAGTGGTCTTATCCAGCGTTACACCCTTCACCGGCACTTGGCTCACCTTACCAACAGTTTCTGTTCCCGTAGCGGTATAGCCACTGTAAATGCTGTTGATATAGTTCCCAATGCCATTGGCCAGTGAGCTTGCAATCTGCGAATAGTTCTGCAGCAGTTGCACATATTCGCTCTCATTGCTCATAAAGCCGCATTCTGCCAGCACCGAGGTATACTGGGTCGTCCGGGTCACATAGTACAGGCCATACTTGGCACCGCGGTTATAGTTGCCCATGGCATTATACAGGGCGCTATTGATATAACTGCAGAACTGCTGGCTGAAATCATAGAAATAGTAAGCCTCACTGCCCCGCGCCGAAGAATTGGTTGCCGAATTGCTGTGGACGCTCAGGAAAATCTGCGGCTTAAAGGCAGAAGCCTGTGCCACACGGGTCTGCAGTACCACCTTGGCGCTGCCACTGGTATCGATGAGCAGTACCGAAGCGCCCCGGTTCCGCAGAATAGCCGCCAGTTCTGTGGCGATCTGCCGATTCACATAGTCTTCATGCTTGCCAGGGTAGAACCCCAAAGCACCCACATCGGTGCCGCCGTGGCCAGGGTCAATGACGATTCTGGCCCCCGCTATGCTGCTGGGTGGGTTATTGAATTGCAGCGAAAGGGTGTTGCCATTATAGCTGGCGGTATAGCCGCACATGCCATTGGTCTTGCGGAACCGCAGCGTTAGGGTATCGCCGCTCCAGGTAGCGGAAGAGAAGATCGGGTTCTTGGTCAAGCTGGAAATGTTTCCGCAGGCGGATTTGAGATAATTGAAGGTAAAGGAGATTCCTCCGTTGGAATAGCTCACCGAATAGCTGGTGGGCTGGCTCATATTCAGTGCCACCGTTGTGGTGCTGGCATTGGCGGTAATGCTCATGCCATTCACCACCACATCCTGCACCTGCTGGCTGCTGGTGGAAATATCCCCCGCATATACCCGCAAGCCGCTGGCCAGCTTGTAATAGCGATAGGTGGAACTGCCGCTGGTAAAGACGATCATATCGCCTACTGTGTAATCCAGCGCGCCCTTGGGCAGCGGGTAGTAGCTGCCGTCGCTCAGGTCATCCAGCGTGCTGGTGGGGAAGGTTTCCGCCTGGCTTGCTGTTACCACAATGGGGCTGCCGCTGCCTACTTCGGTGATCTTATTGACCTTGATGGAGGCGCCCGCCTCGTTTTCATCGATTCCTTCCCAGCTGCCCTTAAAGGTGATGTTCCCCAGGTTCTTCACACTGCCGCTGGCCGCGGGGGTGCGATAGGTACCGGTGTACTTCACATAGAAGGAATCCTTATCGGTGTTGTCGTCCTCGCTATTATCGCGGGTCAGTGTCACCGTTTGGCCGTTTACTACCGCCGTGATCTTAGCATCCTCATAAGCCATGGCCGTCAAGGTGATATCGGTATTACCATCTACGGTCAGGGTACCGGTGGGCGCCACGCTTTGGAAGATCTTCACATTGCGGGTGATCTTATACACCAGCGTTTTATCCTTATGTACGATGGTAAAGGTATTTAGCCCGGGTTTCAGGTTATAGCTCTGGGAGAAATACCCGTTCGCGTCAGTCTTGATCTCGGTCCCGTTCACCGTTACCGGGTTGGTCGGATCGGAAGCTCCGCGGAATAATACGGTGGGTTCATAGGTGGAATAGGTCAGCTTAGCCGGCACCGAGATGCTCAGCTCAGTCATGATATAGTCAGTATTTACCTCATTACGGAAGTACTTCTTCAGCAATGTCACCGAACCTGCCGGATCGGCCTTCATACTGGCCAGCCCGTAAAACACACTGCCGCCGCAGCCTTTATAGCTTTCCAGCGTAATGGCTTGCTTGGTCATTTGGTCGGATGAACCCCAGCCGGTGTAGCTACTGTTGGCCATGCGGTCCGCCGCGTGGATGGCATACATCCGCACCTCGTTTTCCGCTGCCAGCTCCGACCACCACTTCACAATCCGCTCAAATGGAATCTTGCCATCGGTCAGCGAGCCAAAGGCCTTCACGGCGATCATATCCACCAGCTTGTCCTCTATCATGGCCTTGGCATCGCAGTGGCCATCAGTCAGCATGGAGTAAGGATCCAGCGTGTTCTGTCCGGCTTCATTTTCCTTTGTGGTCGCCCACTGGGGTTCGGCCACCAGGCCAACCTGCACCCCAGGCGACTTTTTTCGCACCAAGCTGCTGGCCAGCTCCACCACCTGTCGGGAGGCCCCATCCAGGTAATCCTGATAGCTCATACCGCCGCCGCAATTCATGTAGTCGGCAAAGGCGGTTTCGCTTTCGGGGAAATCGTAATTGGTGAAGAACAGCCCGTCCGGTGAATATTTCTCCAGGAAGGCACCCAATTCCTTTTCAATGCCATTCATCAGAGCAGTATCAAATCGGGGATAGGTTACCAGCTTTGCCCCATCATAGGTCGCCTTTAAGTCGTAGAAACAGTAGACATACATTCCCCGACTTCTTGCCCCGGCGAAGAGATAATCCAGCGGGTCAAAGACCGCATTGGCTGTGGGCCTCGTCAGGCTCTCATACGCTGCAAAATCCTCGGTACTCGTTCCCACTAGGACAGTATTCATCCCCAAGTCTTTTGCAGCATCCAGCGCGGCATCTATCTCCTTTTTCACGCTATCAGCAGCTTCGTTTTTTTCGGTCAGGTAGTCCTCTCCCGGCAGTATTGTTACCGCACGCATCCGGTCAGGAATATTAAAGGTCACCGGTAGCTCCGGATCCGGATCGTTCGGTTCCACATCCACCATGTTATCTGGCTGTGGGTTTTCCGGTTCGGTCTTGCCGGGGTCTTCCTGTGTCGGCCCCACCAGGTTCCCCAGCGGGTTCCAATCGGTAAGAAGAGTGACCGCCAATGCCCCGGCAATGATCACAGCAAATGCCAGGGTAAAAAGCAGCGCTTTTTTGGTATTATTCTTCCTGAATTTTGACACGGTGGCCCCTCCCGGGATAGGTTTTATAGTATCTTACTTAGAGCAGTCAATTCTGCCTGCACCTGTGCTTTTACGCCGCTGGCCGGCATAATAACCGAACTATAACTGTAAAGGCAGTAGCCTTTGTAATGACTGGCCCCTCTGGCTTCAGTCACCATACGGCTCAGCAGGTCACTGTTCTGCTGCCATTCGTACTTGCCACTGGTACCGGCATAGGTATCCTCATTGCCAATCTTGTAAGCCGCCAGACCCACATACAGATCAATGCCACTCACCTTTATCATGCCGTTAAATTCTGTCAGCACACTGCTGTATGGACAGGTGGCGTTATTGAATCCATAGTAGATCTGCGGGCAGATGTAATCCACATAGCCGGCATTGCCCAGCCAAGTAGCTACATCAGCATACAGGGTATCGTAATTCGCTTTGGTATTGCCCTGCGGACTAATGCCAAAACGCACCGACTGTTTTTCCGCCTTCACTGCGGCATAAACTTCCCGCACCATGGTATTGACATTCTGTCTTCTCCAGGCTGCCAGCGATTTTCCACCGCCGTTTGCGGCGTACAGGGCACTATCAATGCTACTGTCAGTTGTAGCATAGAAATAATCATCAAAGTGGATGGCGTCCACATCGTAGTTACGCACGATCTCCCGCACCCCATTGACGATAAGGTCAATGGCCTCCCGGGAACCGGGATTGTAGAAAATACCGCCGTTTGCGGTCTGATACACGGCATCGCTGCCGCTGTTTATGTATTTCTGGGCGGGGTTATCACTGCAGAGTGCCTTGCCGGTGCGGGCCCGCACCCGGTAGGGGTTCAGCCACGCTTCGAAAGTCAGCCCACGGTTATGTGCTTCCTCCACCATGATCTTCAGGGGATCAAACGGCAAGTTGTCCCCCTCCGTCCCGGTGATAAGATAGGAGGATGGGAAGTAATCGGAATCATACAGCGCATCTCCAAAGGGCCGCACATGCACAATCACGGTATTGCAGCCCAGGTTCTTCACATTATCATAGGCGGCACCTATATTACTGCGGAATTGCCCGGCTGTTTTCCCGGTCAGCATACCGCCCAGCTCCAGATAGCTGATCCATACCGCGCGGTGTTCCCCGCTAGGAACCTTGGTATCGCTTGGAATTGTAGAATTATCGCCATTATTATTGTTTTTATTCTCCTCCTGCTTTGGGTCCTCGGCAGGCGTTTGAGCATTATCTTCGTTCTTACCCGGATTTTTACCGTCCTCTGCCTTATCAGGTTCTTCCGGCTTCTTGGTGTCCCCCGGTTTTTGTGGCAACGGATCCTGTGCGGAGGGATATTCCCCGTTTTGGCTATCGCCACTCTCATCATTTTCCTGCGGCTTCGGCAGAATCACCGTCCCCTGCTGGATATCTGATCCCGGAGTTTCATCCTGCACAGGCTCTCCCCCGCACGCAAAAAGAGAAAGAGCCAACGCCAAGGCCATCAGCACCGCCGTGATCTTTCGCATTGCTCTCTCCCCTTTCATTCTAACTTCACTCTATAATAGTGTCATATCCGGTCTATTTTGCTGCTTTTCCCCATCAGGAAATTCCTACCGCCGCTGTGCGGCTGGAATTGGTATCCTGCTCCTCGGGTTCCACTGTTTCTATTACATTCCGCAGCACCACCGGGTTGCAAAGGAAAGCCTTTCCGCCATCGGTCTGAGAAGCCAAGCTGCTGGAAACGCGCGGAAGCTGGCCCTCCAGCAACAGCTTTACCATCTGTGCCGCGGCCCGACCCATCATATAACCGCCGCTGCCCTCCGCAAAAAGCACTTTCCCATCCTTATACAGGTTATATGCCGTTTCATCCGCTTCCATAACCACTCGCCACGCGCGGTAACCATTGGAATACTCTGTGGGGTCATTATAATAAACATTTGCCTTTTCCGCATCGGCACTGTCGCTGAATAGCAGCAGCTCCGCCCCAGAGTAGTAGATAGCGTCCAACGAATACTCAAGGTTATAGTTCAAATATTCCGTTACAACATCCTTAGTCAGCTTGACTGTGCAACCGCGTTCCTCCAGCAGGCTTTGCAGTTTGGCCCATTTACCGCTTTCTTCATAGCCATACTCCGTCACCGCCGCGATGGATAGCTTATCATCATGCAGCCAGTTATCTAGGTCGTCCCGGTTCTTTTCCCAGTAGTCCGCTATGGTATCGGCCAGGCGCTCTAGCTCTGCTTCTTCACTGTCATCTGCCTTCAGTATGCTATACAACTTGGGGAAGGTCGCCAGCTGTTCAGCTGTGGCCCGGCGGTTCATCAGTACCACCGGCACATCATATTCCTGCGCCAGCGCCAAAAGTTCATCCGTCACCGTATCATTCACCGGCTCCAGCATCAGTACCGTGCAGCCCTGCTCCAGTACTTTTTTGGCATAGGTCATCTGCACCTCCGCACTGCCCATACAGTCATGGGCTGCCACATCCACCGCGGCGCCCAACTCGTTTTGTATCGCTATCCGGAAGGAATTCTTCTCCTCGTTGCTCATGTCGCTGAAGAGCATTTCCACCTTCTGCTGTGGCAGCTTGGCCACATTGCTTACACTCAGCTCGGCTTGCAGTGCCTTGGGCTGCAAATCCTCCTGCTGTGCGAAGTACCATCCCAGCAGTCCAAACATTACCAGGGCAATGGCAATATATATAATAATATGCTTCATAGCTTCTCCTAACACAATATATGGATGTTATTATTGTAGCACATCATACCCCTTGATTCAATAACGCAAATGTGAACAATTCGACACATACCAAAAAGCGTCCCCAGCCTGTGGGGACGCTTTTTCCTTGCATTTCTGCGGTTTTTTCAGCTCTTTTCGTGCTCCAGTATCACCTTCAGCTCCTGCAGGAAGGAGTTGATATCCTTAAATTCCCTATACACGCTAGCAAAGCGCACATAGGCCACCTGGTCTATCTTTTTCAGTTTTTCCATCACCAGCTCACCGATGACCGCACTGGGCACCTCGCGATCCATACGGTTCTGCAGCTCCACCTCGATCTCGCTCACCATTGATTCCAGTTGGGCCAAGGTCACCGGGCGTTTTTCGCAGGATTTTAGAACACCGCGCAGCAGCTTATCATGGCTGAATGCTTCCCGGGAGCCATCCTTTTTAATGACCATCACCGGGGTGGTCTCCACCACCTCGTAGGAGGTGAACCGCTTGCCGCACTGCAAGCATTCCCTTCTGCGCCGGATGCGCTCCCCTTCATCGGTGGGGCGGGTATCGATCACCTTGCTCTCGGTATAGCTGCAGAACGGACACTTCATGCTGGATTCCTCCTTTATCACTCTATGGCCAGTTTTTCTCTATTGTAGCAGATTTTTCCCACCGATACAAGCATTTCCCACTCGCTAAAAAAGCATCCCCTCCCACTTTTGCGGGAGAGGATGCCTTATCATATCACTATTTTTATATCAGCCCAGCTCATGCTCTTCCAGCCACCTGCTGATGCTCTCGCCAATCTCTTTGATGCACCCTGCATGATAGGGCACCTTCAGGCCGGCACTTTCCACCAGTTCCGCAAAGGTCGCCGTGCCCGCCTTATCCACAAAGGTCATATAGCGCTTCCAGGCCTCGGCATAGTTCTCACGAGAAAGGTTCCAGAACTGGAACGCCACCGTCTGTGCCATGCAATAGTCGATATAGTACAGCGGTACCTCGTAGATATGCAGCTGGCGCTGCCAGCCACCGCCGCGGGAGTAGAAAGGCAGGTTATCGAAGTCGATCCAAGGACGATACTTCTTCTCCAGGGAGAGCCACAGCTCATTGCGCTGCTCGGGGGTCATCTCCGGGTTCTCATACACCTTGTGCTGGAATTCATCTACCATGCAGCCATAAGGGATAAAGACCAGGGCGTCCTCGCAGTGGCCCAGCTCGTACTTATCGGTCTGCTTGCCGAAGAAGAGGTGATGCCAGGGGGCGGTTAGGAATTCCATCGACATGGAATGACACTCGCAAGCCTCAATGGTCGGGGAATGCAGCAGTGAGGGCAGTTCCTGCTTGAAAGCCCGATAAGCTTCAAAGGCATGGCCGGCTTCGTGGGTCAGTACATCCACATCACCGGCGGTAGCATTAAAGTTGCTGAAGATGAACGGGGATTTATAATCGGCGATTTCGGTGCAGTAGCCGCCAGGGGCCTTGCCATCGCGGGAAAGCACATCAAACAGCTCGTTCTCAAACATAAAGTCAATGAACTCCGCCGTTTCGGGAGAAAGTTCCTGGTACATCTTCTTGCCGGCCGCCAAAATTTCATCCGGGGTACCCTCTGGTACGGCGTTGCCATCCGCAAAGCTGATCGGTTCATCATAAAAGGCCAGCTTTTCCACGCCGATGCGGCGGCGCTGGGCTTCTTTTACCTTGGCCACGATGGGCACCATGTCCTCCGCGATCTGATCGCGGAACGCCGCCACATCCTTGGCGGTATAGCAGTTGCGGCCCATGCGGTCATACCCCAGCGGAATATAATTGGGCAGCCCCATCTTCTTGGCCTGGGCATCGCGCACCTTCACCAGCTTATCATACAGGGTATCCAGCTCCTCCCGGTGGCTGTCAAAGAACTTGGCATCCGCCTCATAAGCCGCTTTACGGACTGCCCGGTCTGGATCCTGCTTATAGGGTCCAAGGAGCGGCAGCGGCATGATCTTACCATCAAATTCTACAGTCGCTGAGGCATACAGGTTCTGATACTCGGAGACGAGCTTGTTTTCCTCCTGCATCAGCTCCACAATGGCGGGAGAAAAGCTGCGGGCGGCAATTTCCAGGTTCTTAAACATCAGGGCGCCATAGTGCCGCTCCAGCTCCGCCCGGTAGGGGGATTCCAACAGGGCGGTATTCACCTGGTGGCTCAGTTCCTGCAGCTTGGGGCCAATCTCATCCATGTAGTCATTTTCGGCATTATAGAACTCATCCTTGGTATTGATAGTATGACGGATGTAGGCGATCTGCTGCATGGTTCCGGCCGTCTGCATCTTCTTTTCATAGGCGTCATAGGCTGCTATCTGCCCAGCCGCATTGGGAGCGGCTTTCATGGCTTCCAGCGTCTGGGTAGTTGCAGCGGCCAGCGCTTCCATATCTGGGCGGCTGTACGGCATCTCACTAAACTTCATATCGGCACTTCCTTTCGGTATCTATATATAGGACTACTCCCCTATTATTCCACACTCCCGCCCTCTTTGCAAGTCCTTTTCCTTTGCTTAAGAACAAATGTTTCACGTGAAACATTTTCCCAGGAAAAGAAACCACACCCGCATAGGTATTGACCCAAGGGGTGTGCGTTTTTTCTCTGTGATCTACGGCTTAATCCATTATAGATTTGGCCAGAAGGTAGTTCTGCTGGATACTTTCCAGCTGGATGCGGGAGGAATAGCCATCCGTTCGCCGGTCTATCTCGCCATTGGCGGCCGGGTGATAATAATGACCTTCGGCCTCTGCCTGTTTGCCTGCTTTTATAGCATCCACCAGGATGCTTCGATCCTGCACCCGTTCCTTTTCCGGAATGGGATTCAGGATCAGAAGTCCTCCATTTGCAGTAAAGCGACGAACGGCAGTTTCATTATTGCAGGAAGAAAGCGGAAGCTCCAAGGCCACCGGCTCCCCACAAAAGAGGTACCCAGTACAGGGCTCCCCGGCTGTGTGGACACCGTGCCGCCGCAGCCAATCCAGTGTAGCCGGACGATCCAGCATATCCTTTGGCGAGGTGGAGATGAGTGCCACAGGAATATTCATCAAGGCGGGCAGATCCGGACAAAGCTCCTCCCCACGCAGATCGCCAATACCGCCCATACCACAGGTGATCGCTACCGGAATATCCAGCTTACGGCACGCAGCCATAGTACCGCTTGCGGTCAAAGCACCGCTGGCACCGGTTTGCAGGGCCTTCTCCAGGTGATCACAATCAATACGGATGAGTTCTTCGGACCGTTCCCGGAAAGGCAAGTACTCCCCGATGGGGCCAAGCTTCAGCTCGCCCCTATCTACCCAAGCTAATATGGCATCGGGACAATGCCAACTTTGGGCCAGTTCTTCATTGGTGATGGAGCGCAGACCGTGGGTCAAAAGAGCTGTTTCTACCAGGCAATTCATGTTCTCATCTCCTGTATCAATAGAATGAAAATCCTGCATGGAGCCAAACATTACAGCAGAGAATAACGGCAAGGCACTTCGACACCGCCAGCGTTGATTTTCTCCGCCGTAAAGCGGTACTGCCCACCCCTCCATAGCAGAGGAGCAGGCAGCCCCATAGGGCAATTCACCCTGTTATTTTATACCGCTTATGCCCAGTTGTCCAGCTCAGCCACATTCTCCTTGGTAACCAGGGTCAGGGGCAAATAGATGGGCTCGGCATACTCCTTGCCCTGCGCGATAGCGACAGCGAGCTTCAGAGCGGCTTCGGTGTACTTTACGCTGGAATAGGACATAGTACCGGTCATGGTGCCGGCCTTTAGGGCCTCGCGGGCATCGGCGGTAAAGTCTACACCGTAAACCAGCACATCGGTACGGCCTTCGGCGGCCAGGGCTTCCACAGCGGCCAGGGCCATTACATCATTGCAAGCAAAGATGCCCTTCAGATCGGGATGGGCGGTGAGGATATCCTTGGTAGTATCATAGGCCTTGGTAGCATCCCAATCGCAGGGAATGGAGGCAACCAGTTCGATATTCTCGGTAGCTTCAAACACTGCGGTAGCACCTGCAGTGCGTCCCTCGGACTGGCCTGCACCGGCAAGACCCTGCAGAATGGCAACTTCGCCGCCCTCCGGCAGACGGGAGATCATATCATTGGCAACGATCTTACCTTGATCGCTGAACTGAACGGTAATCTTGCCATCCAGGTGACCGCCGGCCTCTGCAAGAGCAGCGGTATCCACGCCAGGACCCAGATTGATGACTTTAATACCCTTCTCATTGCACTTTACAATGCCGGGGATCAGATTGGTGCCATCAATGGGAGAAACAATGATAACATCATAATCCATATCGGCCATGGTCATCAAAACATCCAGCTGACTCTGAGTATCACCCTCGGTGGTGCCGGTCTGAACATCGATCTGAACGCCAAGCTTCTCAGCAGCGGCTTCGTAGCAAACCTTCATATTGGCCCAGAACTGATTGGTGAGGGAGATGATGACAGCACCAATCTTCTCGCCATTGGGGGCAGGGGTCTCACCTAGCTGCTCCGCCATTGAGGCATCAAATGCAGCGTAGAGCTCATCAACCACCGCGGTATCCACCGTGGGTTCGGGAGTGGGATCAGGCTCCGGAGTAGGCTGAGGGTCATTGCCGCAGGCCACCATGGCCAGCAGCATCATGGCTGCCAAAAGCAGCGCAACGAACTTCTTCATTTTTCTTTTTCCTCCATTTTGTTTTATTTATCTACAAGGGGATTGCCCCTTATAAAACAGCTTAATGCAGCCTGCGGCGGCGTTCTCTTATTTCCGCCGTGACAACCGCGCACAGCAGAATGGCGCCGGTGATGAACTGCTGATAGTAGGACGATACGCTCATCAATGTAAGTCCATTGCGGATGGTCCCCAGCAGCAACACCGCAACCGCCGTACCGGCCAGGGCAGCACTGCCGCCGTGAAGCGGCGTTCCGCCTAGAATGACCGCTGTGATGGCATCCATCTCCATATTAAGGCCAGCATTGGGCTCGGCGGAATTAAGACGGGCAGAGATAATGATTCCGGCCAGGGCAGCCAGGAAGCCCATCACAGCAAAGGTACTAATCCGCCAGGCGCCGGTGCGCACCCCACAGCGCCGCAGCGCCACTGGGTTGCCACCCAGCGTGGTAATGTAGTGACCCCAGCGCATCTTATAAAGGAGCGGGATGGAAAGGAACAGCACCAGTAGGGCCATGTATACGCCACTTTCCACCTGGAAGATATCCCCGCCGCCAAAAGCGCGGTAGGCAGCGGGCAGCTTACTGACCGGGGTGCCGCGGGTAACGATGAGGGCCAAGCCCCGGTACAAAAACGAAGTGCCCAGTGTGATGATAAACGCATTGATACCGGTAAAATGGATAAGCGCGCCATTTATAAGTCCCATAAGAATCCCAGAAAGCAAACCGACGAGGATAGCCAGCCAAACCGGGATATTCTGCTTCATACAGAGGGCTGTAAAGATAGCGGATAGAGACAGAATGGAACCAACCGAAAGATCGATACCGCCGGAAGCGATAACGAAGGTCATGCCGATGGCAAGCAATAGCTTAAAGGAATTGGCCTCCAGAATATTGATAAGATTCCTGCCGGTAAAGAAGATGCCGGTGCGCAGGCTGAGGAACAATCCCAGCAACAGGCAGAAGCCAATAAGCATCCATAGGGTAGCGTGGCGGCGGAAAAATCGCTTCATTCGGCCACCCCCTGTTCTCGCTCCAGGATAAGATGGTGCAGTTCCTCCGGAGAGGAATTCTTCGCCATAATATCGGCAATACAGCGACCGGCTCGCATAACAAAAATACGGTCCGCGACATCAAATACCTGGTAGATATCGTGGCTGACAATAAGGAGGGTATGGTCCTCCTGCCGCAGGCGGCGCAGCAGCTGCATGGTCTGGTGGGATTCTCGGATGCCCATAGCAGCGGTGGGTTCATCCAGTAGAAGCAGACGGCCGGGCTGCAGCATGGCACGGGCAATGGCAATACCCTGGCGTTGGCCGCCGGAAAGCACTCGGACCGGCTGGGTGAGGTCTGGGATCGTGATCTCCAGGCGCTTCAGCAGTTCGGCGGCTTCCCGCTCCATACGGCAGCGGTCCAGGAAAGGGCCGTGCATCCGTTCGTGGCCAAGAAAGATATTCTCATAACTATTTTTCCAATCGTCCAGGGAAAGGTCTTGATAGACGGTGCGAATGCCCATCTGCAAGGCCTGTGCAATGGTGAGGTGAGTGTGCTCCCTGCCCTCCACCGTGATGGTGCCTGCATCCGGTGCGAGATTGCCGGAAAGGAGCTTGATAAGGGTGGATTTGCCGGAGCCATTATCCCCGACGATAGCGGTGACGAGGCCCTGCTGCACGGAAAGGGAAACATCACATAGGGCAGAGATGGGGCCGAATGATTTGCTTATTCCGTTTACAGATATAATATCGTTCACCACTGCCGCACCTCCTGCCTCAAAAAATCGAAATTAGATATATCGTAGCATTATAATCGTTATGCGTCAAGAAGATAAACGAATCTTTCGCACATAGTGACCGTCGTTCCGTTATGCCGAATCTCAAGTCAAAAACGCGTAAAGGAAAGGCCACGGCATTTGCCGCAGCCCAGTCTTGTTATTATTCCGCTGTGAGAGCATATTTTTGACGGTAGGAACTATATTCGCGGTCGAAAATCTCCCCGCTGCCGCGGATGCTTTGCAAAACCTCGTGACGATGGAGGTTATGGTCAGCACCCTCTATCATACAGCAGGCAATATTGGAGCAATGGTCGCTGACGCGTTCGAGATTGGTGAGGAGATCCGACCAGATAAAGCCGGCTTCAATGCCGCAGCTGCCCTGCTGCATCCGCCGGATATGGCGAGTACGCATTTCCTCCTTGAGATCATCAATAACCTGCTCCAGCGGCTCCACCTGGCGGGCAGCCTGCACATCGCCTGATACAAAGGAATCATAAGCCAGAGCGGTAACTTCACGAACAGCGCCTGCCATGGTGGCATATTCCTGCAGAGCAGTTGCAGAAAAAGCGATACCTTTTTGCTGCATTTCCTCTGCCGATTCTAAAATGTTTACACTGTGGTCGGCAATGCGTTCAAAATCGCCAATGATCCGCAGATATTCTGCTGCAAGGGCACTGTCGCTCTCCCCTATCTTGCGGGCGCTGAGTTTGACCAGGTAACTGCCGATGATATCCTCGTAATGGTCAGTCTTGGCTTCATCCTCACGGATATGTTCGGCGGATTTTTGATTATAGGCGGTGATGGCGTTCAAGCTTTCCCGCAGCGATTCCATCGAATAGCTGGCCATATCGGCAATGAGCGTACGGCAGCGCTCCAGTGCAAGAGCCGGAGTAGCCAGCAGGCGCTCGTCCAGTTCGGCCTCCCGCTGGGGCTGTTTGCCTTCCGGTACCAACCGAAGAACCAGTTTTTCCAACAGACCGCCCATTGGCAAGAGGACTGCAGTGCAAAGAATATTAAATATGGAATGGGCTACTGCGATGCCCCACTCGCTAGCAGCCTGCCCCAGCAAAGCCGGAGCTGCCACGGCACGAACGACATAAAAAAAGACGATACCAACCGTTGCACCGATGACATTGAAGTTGAGGTGGACCAGTGCTGCCCGGCGGGCATTTTTATTGGTGCCAATGGAAGAAAGCAGCGCTGTAACACAGGTGCCGATATTCTGTCCCATAATGATAGGGATAGCGGCACCATAGGTGACCTGCCCCGTGCTGGCCAGCGCCTGAAGGATACCCACCGATGCCGAGCTGGACTGGATAATGCCAGTGAGCACCGCGCCGACCAAAACACCCAAAATAGGATTGGAAAACATGAGGAAAATTTCACGGAACTGCGGAACATTTCTTAGGCTGGAAACCGCAGAGGACATGGCCTCCATGCCAAACATGAGCGTGGCAAAGCCCAGGAGAATCATTCCGGTATCTTTCTTTTTATCTGCCTTGCAGAACATATACAAAATGATACCGACGAGCGCCAATATTGGCGTAAAGGTGGAGGGCTTAAACATTTGCACAAAAAGGCTGCTTCCCTCGATACCGGAGAGGCTGAGGATCCAGGCCGTAACGGTGGTACCGATATTGGCGCCCATGATAACACCGATGGACTGGCGCAGCGTCATCAAACCGGAATTGACGAAACCGACAACCATAACCGTAGTGGCCGAGGAGCTTTGAATAACGGCGGTAACACCAAGGCCGGCCAGCAGACCCATCAAGCGGTTTTGGGTCATCTTTTCCAGCAACGAGCGCAGGCCACTGCCCGCCCGGCGCTCCAGGGCCTGGCCCATCAGATTCATGCCGAAGAGGAACAGACAAAGACCGCCAATGAGGTTCAATGCATTAAAAATAGTCATTATATTATTCCTTTCCCTTACTCTCCTTTTTAACTAAGATAAGAATAATAAAGAAAGGTCAAAACCATTATCAAGACTTTGTAAAATCCATGTAAAGTATCGGTAAAAGTAAAGAGCCGCACTATGGCGGCTCTTTTGGGGGCAAATATCTAGTCACATGAGCTGTTGCTCATTGATCATGAGCTTAAACTGGAGGCCAAGCGTTTCGGCGGCCTTGCGGCACAGTAACATGCGCTGCATGAAGATCTCGAAGTAATCCATGACCGAACTAAAATGGGTATCGACCGCCAGTTTAAGCTTGATAAGTGTGTGTGCCTCATTGATCTTCAGCTCTGCCTTTGTGACCGAGTAATTGACGCGATCGTGAATATCAAAGGTAGAGGGATCGGTATTATGCACACGGTTTCGGCGCACATCGCTCTTATCGGCCAGGATGAGGGCCGCCGCTACCGGACTGACCGGCACGCCGGTGCCTTCATCATGGTTACCGATGGCGGAAACGATAACGGCAATCTCCTCCGGCTCAAACTTGAGGTGATCCAAAATACGGAACGCCATAATAGCACCGCTTTGGCTATGATCAACCCGGTTGATAAGATTGCCGATATCATGCAGATAACCGGCAATCTTGGCCAGTTCCACAGTGCGTTCCGGATAGCCAAGTGTTTGCAGAATATAACCTGCTTTTTCGGCCACCAGTGTCACATGGGCAAAGCTATGCTCGGTAAAGCCCAGTGTGGCCAGGGCAGCATCCGCCTGGCGGATGTAGGTATTGACGGCTTCATTCTGGCGGATCTCTTCGTAGGTCAAACGATCACACTTCTTTCATTTCTTTTTGGGGAATATTACAGTAAAGGTGCTTCCCTTGCCGGGCGTGCTATCCACAACGATTGCAGCATGATGGATGAGCGCGGCATGCTTGACGATGGAGAGTCCCAGTCCGGTACCGCCTACTTCCTTGGAGCGGCTTTTATCTACCCGGTAAAAACGCTCAAAGATGCGGTCGCGACTTTCCTCCGGGATGCCGATACCTGTATCGGAAACAATAACACGGTCATCATCGGGGTAGCTCATCACCTGAACCTTGACACTGCCGCCGGGATGATTGTACTTGATGGCGTTATCGCAGAGATTAAAGATCATACTGTAAAGCACCGGCGGGATACCATCCACGAAGGCAGATTCTCCCCGTAAAGTAAGATCCACATGGGCTTCTGCCGCCGCAGCTTGAATACTGTCAACGGCATTTTCCGCAATACGGTAAAGATCTACCTGTTGGCGCTGCATTCCGGCCGCGCCGCCATCCAGCTTGGTAAGGTTGATGATATCCTCCACCAAAGCGGTCAATCGCAGGGACTCCTGCCGGATCTTATGGGCAAAGGGCTTGATATCCTGTTGCTGCACCATACCGTTTTCCATCAGTTCAGCATAGCCGGAAATTGCATGCAGCGGGGTCTTGAGCTCGTGGGAAACATTCGCGGTGAACTCCTGACGGATCTGCGAGCTTTTTTCCAGCTTATCCTGATCTTGACGGATCTGTGCCTGCTGGAGCGCCATACGCCGCAGCAGAGGCTCAATTTCGGCGTATTCCTCCCGGCCCACATACTGGCTGGGTTCATCAAGATTCAAGGAGTTGATAGGCTCCACAATAGTACGGGAAAGACGGGACGCCAGTAGGAAAGACAGCACCAGTGCCAGCAGTAGGATAACGCAGATGGGCTGAGCAAACCCGACCAACAGCACCCATACCGAATGCTGTGCCGCAGATAGACGAATAATGGTGTCATCTGGTAGAAGACGGGCGTAGTACAAATTACGACTGGCCAGCGTATCGGAATATCGAGAACTTTCGCCGGTACCATTTTGCAGTGCCTGCTGAACCTCCTCACGCATCAGGTGATTTTCCATACTGCTGGCGTCACTTTGGTTATCGTAGAGGACGGTACCATCAGCATCGATCCATGTAATGCGGTAGTCTTCTGCAGTAAGTCCGTCAAAGAATTCTTTTCCATCAAGGGTGACACCTTGTGCTACGACCTCGGCTCCCATACGAAGCTGCTTTTGCTGGACACCGGTAAAATAGCTATACAGCACACCCATAATAAGTACCAGAGAGAGAACAAGTACTATAAGGGCTGCCAGCCAGATGGAACGAAAGATTTTTTTACTCATGGGCGGCCTCCAGCTTATAACCAACACCACGCACCGTTTGCAGGATATCCCCTGCTGCGCCCAGCTTGGTACGCAGGGTACCAATGTGGACATCGACCGTGCGGGTCTCGCCGTAATAATCGGTGCCCCAAACGGCGGAAAGCAGACGGTCGCGGCTGAACACCTGACCAGGGTTTTCCAAAAGCAGCCGCAGCAGATCGTACTCCTTGAGCGTGAGGGTAACCGGCGTACCGTTTACCTCTACCACATGGCGGCCTTCATCCATGAGAATGCTGCCCTGCCGCAAAACGGCTGGAGCGGACTTGGGGCCGGCTCGGCGCAGCACTGCCCGAATGCGGGAGACCATTTCCATCATACCAAACGGTTTGGTGAGATAATCATCCGCGCCTAGATCCAATCCGATAACACGGTCATATTCCGTACCCTTGGCGGTGGCCATTATGACAGGAATATCAGCGGTGACGGGTGCCGCCCGCAGCTTTTTCAGGATGGAGATGCCATCCTCGCCGGGCAGCATAATATCCAGTATAACTAGCTCCGGGGTTTCCCGATGCATGGCCTGCCAAAATTCCTCACCATCAGCGCAGCCAACGGCGGAAAAACCCGCTGCACGCAGGGCATATACCATCAGATCACGAATGCTGCTATCATCTTCTACACAATAGATCATGGTGTTTCCCCCTATCCGTTCCATTTTATTGTATCATACTTCCGCAATGTATGGAACAACAACTTTACAATGTAAATTCTGTGTAAAATCTCATTGTAAAATGCCGAAATGAACAGAAACAGTACATTTGCCACGCTTTTGATGCCAGGCCGGTATATTTCTGTTAATTCAGCAAAAACTATCCGCACAGCAAATAAATGGAGAGGGAGTTTGAATAGATATGAAAGCTACTGGAATTGTACGGCGCATTGATGATTTGGGCAGAGTAGTTATTCCGAAAGAGATCCGCAGGACTATGCGCATCCGTGAGGGCGACCCACTGGAGATCTTTGTGAGTAACGAAGGCGAGGTCATTTTTAAGAAGTATTCCCCTATCAGCGAACTGGGCAGCATTGCAGCACAGTATTGTGAGGTGCTGTATCGCACGGCAGGTTTTCCGGTGCTCATCACCGACCGGGATCATGTGGTGGCGGTCAGCGGCATCAGCCGGCGGGAGGTGCTGGAGCGCAGGGTATCACCGGGCCTGGAGGATCACATTGAGAACCGCAAAAGCTATATGGCGGGCGATGGGCAGCCCCTGCAGCCCATTGAAGGCATGGCCTATTACGCACTGGCGCAGTCCCCTATCATCTCCTCCGGGGATGTATGCGGCAGTGTGATGTTCCTGCAAAACAAGGAGAATGACCGTCCCGGCGAGGCCGAACAGAAGCTTATAGCGGCGGCGGCAAGCTACCTGGGCAAGCAGATGGAGCTATGAGCAGAATAGAAGAAAGGCCCACCTCGAAGGGAATTCGGGGTGGGCCATATTTTAGTGCTTAGGGATTACTCTTCATCTTTTTTAGTGAACTTTTTAGCGCCGAAGCAGAGAGCGTCTACGGCTGCCAGGCCAACAAAGACCTAGCCAATGTTACCAGGAACCGCACCGGTACCGGGGTTCTCCTTGGTGCCGTTATTGTTTCTATCGGGGCAGGTGATGATGGTGATAGAACCGGTGGACTTGGTGTAGCCGCACTGATTACTGCAGTACTTGCTGTCACCTCCAAAGGTGTGATCTGCACGGGATTCGACTTTCTCATAAGCTCAACAACAGGTGGCTCCTCAGTTGGGAGCTACTGCGCAGCAGAATCCATGACCTTAATTGACATGGTGACCGCAAATGAGGCAGACTGAATTGTATTAACACCAGTGCTAGTGTATTGCATAGGTTCCCACTTTCATTTTGATAATTGGAGTAGAATCCCCTAGGGGATTATTGGAACTATACTTCCTAATTTTCATCCTAATTCTACCATCACATTCAATACAATGCAACCATTTATGTGAAATAGAACATGATAAAATAACTTAGTGTCATTTATTTTTAATATATTTAATTAGAGAAAAGCGCAAGAGCCACCAGCAAGCTGATGGCCCTGTTTTGTCTAGGTGTACTTTGCCATGTATTCCGCCAAAGGAGGAATGTTTTCTGCTTTCCAATAGCGGCGGCAATCGGTCGTGCGTTCCAACAGGCAGGTATTATACAGCTCCCGCCTTAGGATGGCTGGATCATGGAAAGTTGTCCATCCATCCAGCAGGTCGTTAATCTCCGATTCCGTATAATCCCGGCCGGACTCTATTTTATCGGAAAGATAGTAGACCGCCAAAAGCAGTTTTTTTCGTTTAGCCGGCATGGCAATGATCTGCTCTTTTTCATTAAAAAATGAACGCAGCTCCGGAAACTCGTTTGGGTTCATTTCGCATCTCCCCTTTCGGAAAAATTATAGCATAGCAAGCGGAATATGTCTATCTTACTTGGGAGTGCATCCAACATACAATTGACCATAACCATTGACCTATTGCATTGATGGGCGCACCAGTGCCGGGGTTTGACTGCGTCTGATTTTCCTCATTAGGATGAATGACAATGACACCCGGTTCCTGTGGCTTAGCCACAACATTGCCATCTTCATCTATGGTTATGCTTTCGGACAGACAGGGGGCCAGCGCAGCGGATTCTTCCGGGGAAATACCGGGAAAGCTGCCGCCGCTAATCCCAACGATTTTCCCTATCTCCTCTGGAGCAGAAAACAGTGGGTATCCATTTTCCGTAATGAAGGTTCCGCCGGTAATAGCGATTTGTGCAGTAACACCGCCTTGTGCCGCAGGAACAATATGAAAAATTGCTCCGCTTTTGCTGCTGATCTGATTACCGGGGCCAAGCGTCAGAATAACATGGTTAGCACCAGTGGCAGGCATAAATGTAATGGCGTTGGTGGGGATGCTCGGATTCGTAGAGTTGTTTTCTGTAACAAGCGCTGTATTCTCCATCGTGAGACTCCCCGCCTGCATCAAAATACCGGCCGCGCCGCCCAGCTTAGCATTCTTAATAGAAACCTCCGCGTCACCATTGCACTCAATGACATACCCTTGTGCACTAAATAGGTCACCGCCATCCACGAGAATATCAACGCCCGTATTTCCCTCAACTGCATTGGATATTTGCAAGCACCAGCCATGGTAGCTAAGAGCCTGCATTTCTGTATTATTGACCTCAACACGGGTATAGCCATCATTATTGATTTGGATACCTCGGGATGCCTCGATTTTCAAATTTTCCAGAATCAAGACTGTTGGGCGTTCCTCATTATCGCTGCCGCAAACTTCTATAATGGGGTCGCCCGCAGCTGTAAATCCACCATTTTTAATGGTCACTTGTGCACCATTTGTAATTTGGAAATAGCTAAACAATTTATTACCGTTCAAATTCAAAACTGTATCAAAGTCGATAACCACCTGATCCAAAAAATCTAAAGGAATATACTCACCCTTTAATATAATGTTCTCGCATTTCTCATCGATTGCATATGCGAGGTCATCCTCATCATAAACCTCCATTTCCATTGCTGCAGCTGTAACAAAGAGCATCAAAACGGCCAGAAACGCTTTCATTAAGAACCCACACACTTTTCCTAATCTCATGTCATACCCTCCGATGTCATCATTAAATTTTGGTGATCAAATTTTTGCTTCCCGTTTCCATCCTCATTCATTATATCGGATATCGACTTTTTTCGACAGTACACCGCCTACGATTTCCTCCAAAATGGTTACTGAAAATTTCTCTGATTATTTGGTGATATTGCTTGTTTTCATGGACAGTGACTCGTTTTTAGAGTATACTGATAATAATTAAAAACTTTTCATGCAAAAAGAGGTTCCCTATGAAGAAGATCCTGATGCTGGGCACCGGTGGTACCATTGCCTCCGAAATCACCGAAAGTGGGCTTTCTCCACAACTGACTACCGAGCAAATCCTACACTACTGCCCTGATATTTCCGGCTTTTGCAGTGTGGACTGCTTGCAGTTGTGCAATCTGGATAGCACCAACATCGCCCCGGAGCACTGGCAGCGAATGGCGGATTCCATCCGAAAGGAATATAACCACTATGATGGTTTTGTATTAACACACGGTACCGATACCATGGCTTATACTGCCGCCGCGCTAAGTTACCTTATCCAGTACAGCAAAAAACCCATTGTACTGACCGGCAGCCAAAAACCCATCAATTTGGAGATCACCGATAGCAAAACCAACCTGGTGGATGCCTTCCATTACGCCGCCAACGAGGATGCCCACGGGGTTTCTATCGTATTCAATGGTCGGGTGATCCTAGGGACCCGCGCACGCAAAACACACTCCAAGAGCTTTCAGGCGTTTTCCAGCATCAATTACCCTGAGCTGGCTGTCATTCAAGACGGTCGACTGCTGAATTACATCACCCAGGAATGTCGAGAAAAACCGATATTCAGTGATAAATTAGACCCCTCTGTGGGACTGATCAAACTGGTACCGGGGCTAGAAGCAGACTTTTTGGAATTTATGCTAAGCAAAAAAGATGGTGTTATTATCGAAAGCTTCGGTGTAGGCGGTATCCCGACTGCCGGTGCAAAGAGCTATTACGATGTGATCAGCAACGCTGTTCGGGCCGGGAAAACCGTAGTCATGACAACTCAAGTCCCCAATGAGGGAAGCGACCTATTGTTGTATCATGTAGGCAACCGGCTGAAAACCGGCCTAGATGTACTGGAGGCCTATGATATGACCACGGAAGCCGCGGTTACCAAGCTGATGTGGATCTTGGGACAAACGAGAGAACCACAAAAAATTGAACAGCTATTTTACCGTCCGGTCAGCCATGATATCCTTATCAAAGCCGGTGAGAAATGAGGAAAGTCTTTCCCCTACTTTCCCCTATCTGTAAAGCAATAAAAAAGACGCACGGTGGTGAGCCGTGCGTTCTTTTTCTGCATAAGTTTTCTGGTGAAGCCAAATCAAAGGAGTACAACGCATTTCCCGTTTGCGTTGTTCTGTAATAAGAATATCGTATGAAATGACTTTTGTCAAGGGTTTTTCCAGGTAAAATTGTGAACAAAAAGAAAATTCGCCGCTCCCAGCATGGAAACGGCGAAAAATACGGAATTAAAGAAGTAATTCGGCAATCTGTACAGCATTGGTGGCAGCACCCTTGCGAATCTGATCGCCGCAGCACCAAAGACAGAGGCCATTGGGATTGGTAAGGTCGGGACGAATGCGGCCAACATACACCAGATCCTGATCGCTGGTATCCAACGGCATGGGATAAACATCCTGCGAAAGGTCATCAACCAGGCGGCAGCCGGGAGCTGCCGCAATCGCTGCACGAGCTTCCTCTACCGAAATGGGGCGTTCAAAGCGTGCCGTAACCGCGATGGAGTGGGAGCGCATAACCGGCACCCGTACACAGGTGCAGCTGACCTTCATCTCCGGCAAGTGCAGGATCTTTCGGCCCTCGTTCTGGAGCTTCATTTCCTCGGAAGTATAACCTTCATACGATTGACTTCCGATTTTGGGGATCAGATTGTAGGCGATCTGATACGGGAATATATGGGGCTGTACCGGCTCGCCTTTATACAGGGCGTCCACCTCGGCTTCCAGCTCCACCGGGCCACCGGCACCGGCACCGGAAACCGCCTGATATGTAGCAGCCACCATACTGGTAATCGGTGAAAGACGGCGCAGTGCCGCAACCGCTACCAGAGTGATGATGGTGGAGCAGTTTGGATTGGCAATGATGCCATGATGATGCAGAGCATCTTCCGGGTTGATTTCCGGAACAACTAGCGGAACATCTTCATCCATACGGAAGGCACTGGAATTATCAATAAATACTGCACCAGTCGCCTTGATTGCCGGGGCAAAACGACGGGCAATATCATTCTCGGCTGCGCCCAGCACAATATCTGCATCAGTAAAGGCAGCATCCGTTGCTTCTTCTACCGTGATTTCTCGCCCAGCAAAAGGCAGCTTTTTCCCGACACTGCGGGCACTGGCCAGGCAGCGCAGTTCACCAATGGGGAAATTGCGCTCCTCCAGAATTTTAAGCATCTCCCGGCCCACCGCGCCGGTGGCGCCCAGTATAGTCACATTCGGATTTTTCATGGCATGTTCTCTCCTCTCGGTCATCTGACAAAGCTTTCGTAAAGTACACGCACCGTTTTTTCAAAGTCAGCGTTATCCACGCCCACAATGATGTTGAGCTCCTCTGGACCTTGGCTAATCATGCGGATGCTGATACCGTTTTCACCCAGAGCGGCAAAGATCTTGCCGGAAATACCAGGGCGGAACGCCATCTTGCGGCCAACTGCCGCCACAATAGATATATTTTCCGCCACCTGCAGTTTATCCGGGCGGAATTCCTTTTGCAGTTCGCCCAAAATAGAGTAAAGGCAGGAGGCTGCTTTTCCGCTTTGCACAACCAGTGAAACACTGTCTATCCCAGATGGAGTGTACTCCACATTCAGATTATGCCGTTCAAATACTTCCAATACCCGGCGCAGGCTGCCGATGGAGGAAGACAGGCCGTTCTTCGCCATCGTAATGATAGAAAAATTGCGGCGGCCGGCAATGCCTGTGATGAAACGGTTCTTTTCGCTTTCCAGTTCATCCTCAAAATGCTCCCGAATGAGGGTACCGGGATGGCCCGGATCATTGGTGTTGCGGATATTCAGCGGAATATCCGCCTGGCGAACTGGAAAAACACTGGCCTCGTGCAGGACCTGCGCTCCCATATAGCTAAGCTCCCGCAGCTCGTTATAGGTGATGCGCTCGATGGGGCGGGGATTTTCCACAATGCGGGGATCCGCCATAAGAATACCGGAAACATCGGTCCAGTTTTCGTATACATCGGCCCCCAATGCCGCTGCCGCCAAAGCACCGGTCACATCACTTCCGCCACGGCTGAGCACCTTAATATGGCCATCCGGCATGACGCCGTAAAAACCGGGAATGACTACGCTGCGGTCTTCTGCTATGCGGCGAAGCGCTTCGTAGGAATGCTCCCGGTCAATTTGGCCATCGAAGGAAAACTGGAGCCATTCGGCGGCATCGAGAAAATCAAAGCCGAGGTATTCCGCCATAAGGCGGGCAGCGAAATATTCGCCGCGGGAGACCAACTCATCCTGGCTGATGCCCTGCTGCATCTTTTCATAAAGGGCCAAAAACTCTTTATCGATATCAGCAGAAAGGCCACAATCGGCCACAATGGAACGATAGCGCTCCACCACCATGCTGAATACCCCTTCGGCGCTGACGCCGTACTGAAGATGGGCATAGCAAAGGTAAAGTAAATCCGTAATCTTGTGATCTGCGGAAAAGCGTTTGCCGGGTGCAGAAACAACCACAACCCGGCGGGCTGGATCAGCTGTGATAATCTGGCGGACTTTTTCGAACTGAGCAGCATCGGCCAGGGAGGAACCGCCAAATTTAACTACTTTTAACATAATAGGCATTCCTTTCCCTTAACCCTGCAGCGCAGCGAAGAAGATGCCGGGATCATTGCTGCGGGCTTCCACATACCAGGAGTGCATCTGTGCCGGAGAAACCGGACGGGTAAGAACGCCATTGCCCCAGCGCTTTTCCACACAACCATCCATGAACCAGGTATCCACGATATAACGGACATAGTACCGGCGCTCTTCACACATATTATTGGAAGGCAGCGGCTGGGACAGCTGTGTATAGAAGCCTTGCTTTCTCTCGCAGAGATCAAGAAGATCCTGCACAACGGCAGCGGCTGTGGGCCAGCGACCGGCTCCTTCACCAAAGAAGCTTTGCCGACCAGCGTATTCCGAAACGGCGGTGATGAGATTATAATTGGCGGGGACCGCTGCTTCCAGTGTTTCTGCCTTAAAAAGGGTGGGTTCTACCACTGCAAGAATTGCTCCATCGGCGACACGCTTAGCGGTAGCGTACAGCTTGCAGACATAGCCCATTTCATTAAAGCCGGCAATATCTTCCCGGGTGATACCGGCAATCCCGGCGGCCGGCACCTGCTGCTCAGTTAGGTTGGCATCAAAGGCAATATTGGCGCTGATCATGAGCTTACGCTGAATATCATAGCCTTCAATATCGGCAGTGGGATCCGCTTCGGCATATCCGAAGCTTTGGGCATCGTGCAGAACACTCTCGTAATCATAGCCCTTCTTATGCATCATACTGAGGATATAATTAGTGGTACCATTCATAATGCCGCAAATCTCATTGACGGCGCCAATGCGCTTGAGCCGCTGCAGATTGGGCAGCCAGGGAATGCCGCCGCCAACCGCAGCCGAAGTGCGGAAACCGATACCGGTTTCTTTGGCAAGAGTGGTCAGTTCATCATAATAGGCGGCAAGCAGATGCTTATTGGCGGTGACAATATTTTTGCCGGCGCGCATGGCGGCTACCATATATCCATGGGCAGGCTCCAAACCGCCCATGACCTCCACGACGGTATCCACTTCCCCATCATTCAAAATCGTGGAAAAATCAGTGACCGAAACAGCACCTAATTCTGCAATGGGGCTGCGGTCCAATACATATTTTACTGTAATATCGCTGCGGTTCTTCAGCAGTTCATATACACCACCGCCAACCGTTCCGTGGCCAAGAAGGGCAACTACCATATCTTTTTTCCTCCTGTAAAATGTGTCGTTTATAGAGATACGATTGTTTCTCCATAAAAATCACTTGTATTTCGTCGAAAAACAGTATATCATATGAGAAGATGGAAAGCAAGACTTGCCGGGGGCTTTCACCCGGTATGGTGATGCAGAAAAGGAGACTCCTATGCAATATAACAGCACCAGAAATCATAAACAGACTGCCAGCCCTGCCGAAGCGGTGTTGCGCGGCATAGCGCCCGATGGCGGATTGTACCTGTGTGACCCGGCCACTCTGCCGCTGGATCCAGCAGAAATGCTGCAGAAAGACTTTGCCGGGATGGCGGAGGCCGTACTGGTGCGGCTGCTGCCGGATTACACCCCAGAAATGCTGCGGCCAATGATTGCAGCGGCTTACGGAAAATTTGACACTGCCGACATAACACCGCTGGTTATGGTCGGCGATTACCATGTACTAGAGCTCTTTCATGGGCCAACTTGCGCCTTTAAGGATGTAGCACTCTCCTTGCTGCCATATCTTATCACAGGTGCGAAGCAGCTGCTGAATGATAAGGCCAAGACGGTGATCCTAACCGCGACAAGCGGTGACACTGGCAAAGCAGCATTGGAAGGCTTCTGCGATGTGACCAGCACCTCCATTGTGGTATTCTATCCTAAGGATGGCGTAAGCAAAATACAAGAACGGCAGATGGTGACACAGCGTGGAAAAAATGTTTCGGTGGCGGCGGTACGCGGCAATTTTGATGACGCGCAGACTGGAGTAAAGCACATCTTTGCCGAGGTAAAGCCGACAGAAAAAGCGGAACTTTCCAGCGCCAACTCCATCAATATCGGGCGGCTGGCCCCGCAGATCATCTACTACTGGTACGCTTGGGCAACACTTTGCCGCGCCGGAAAAATAAATCCGACCGAACCGGTGAATTTCTCGGTCCCGACCGGCAATTTTGGTGATATTTTGGCGGGCTATTTTGCCAAGTGCATGGGACTGCCGGTAGGCAAACTGCTGTGTGCCAGCAATGCCAACAATGTGCTGACGGAGTTCCTAACGACGGGGCGCTATGACCGGCGGCGACCTTTTTACAAGACCTCCTCGCCCTCGATGGACATTCTGGTCTCCAGCAATCTGGAGCGGCTTTTATATCTGGCAAGCGGCGGCGACGCTAAAATGGTGGCAGAGAAGATGCAAGAGCTGGACGGACAGGGGTGGTATCAGATCGGCGATACGCTGCTGAAAAAGATACAGAAGGTATTCCTGTGCGGATGCTGCGACGACACAATGACCTCCGAGACGATAAAGACGGTGTGGGAGCGGGACAAGTACCTGCTTGACCCGCACACGGCGGTGGCGTGGGCAGTAGCAAAACAACACAGGGCAGAACTGGACGGACAGACTGTAGTGCTGAGTACCGCTTCGCCATATAAATTTGCACCGGCAGTGCTGGCAGCCTTGGGGCAGAAGGTGCCGGATGACGCCTTTGCTGCAATGGCAAAGTTGCAAGCACTGACCGGTGTGCCTGTCCCAACCCCTTTGGCGGAATTGCAAACACTGCCGGTACTGCACCATGACTGTATAGAAGTAAGCGAGATGGCGGACTATGTGCGCCGTAAGATGGAGGGCTGAAATGAATAAGATTACCGTGCGGGTGCCCGCCACCACGGCCAATATTGGGCCGGGCTTTGACAGCATGGGTTGTGCGCTGGCGCTGTATAATTATATTACCTGCGAAGTACTGCCTGCCGGCAAGCTTGTGATCACCGGCTGTCCGGAGCCGTACCAGAATGAAGAAAACCTGGCAGTACAGGGGTACCGTGCGGTGTTAAGTCGGCTTGGCTTACCCAATGAAGGCCTTTCACTGAATATTCGGGCGGAGATACCTGTGTGCCGCGGACTGGGCAGCAGCGCGGCACTGATTGCGAGCGGAGCCGCCGCCGCAAACCTGCTGCATGGTTCTCCCCTCCCCCCTGCCGAACTGTTGGAGGTGACTAATGAAATAGAAGGCCATCCTGATAATCTGGCTCCTGCTATCTATGGCGGACTGACCGCCAGCCTGGTGGAGGATGGAAAGCCCCGAACAGTAAAGCTGCCGCTTTCCCCCACCCTACGCTGGGTTGCGGCGATACCGGACTTTGAACTAAGCACCCACCTGGCGCGTGCCGTGCTGCCAAAAGAGGTTGCCTTTGTGGATGCGGTCTATAATGCCTCCCATGTGGCTGTATTGGTTGGGGCGCTTGGACGCGGAGACCGGGAACTAATTGCCATGGCACTGCGCGACCGGCTGCACCAGCCCTACCGTGAGAAACTGATCCCGGAATACAACAAAGTAAAAACAGCAGCGGAGCAATGCGGAGCGATTGCCTTTTGCATCAGCGGGGCAGGCCCTACCCTACTGGCACTGACCGATGAAGCAAGCTTTGCTGCCCAATTTGCTGAGAAATGCAAACGCTTAGAACACCGCTGGAATATCATGGAGCTTGCGGTGGACACTGAGGGGATCGTGGCGGAGTGAAAGTAAGGCGGCGAGGAAAAAGCGGGAGACGGCAATGAGCCACCGAAAACAGGCTAGCGCCCGACGAAAGGCGGGCTGGCGCCTGTTGAGGGAAGCGACACAGCCGGAACCGATTTTTGCCGCCGTCGGAACGAAGTAGGAAAACAGAAAAGTGGCTCCCTGCCCTGCGATGGGTAAGGAGCCGTTTTTTATTATATTTATTCCTTAGTGATTTTTACTTCGACTGTTTCTGTCACTTCAACGACATCTGCCGGTTCGGCGTGCAGTTCGCCACGCACCCGCAGGTCACTGATAATTCGGTCATACATTTCCTTATTGATCTTAAACTTGCAGCGATAGATGATATAACCTGCCAGAATGAACACCACAGGCAGAACGATCATCATAAGCTTGACGGTGAACTGGCCGCTCGCCGAGATACTCTCCGCCGCAGTCTCGCCGACCTTAATACCAGACCAGACCAACATCAGACTGGTGATGCCCATGGAAACAGCGCCGCCGATTTTATTGATAAGCGGCTGCACCGAGAGGGTAATGCTCTCACTGCGCTTACCGTTTTTCCACTGGCCGTACTCGATGGTGTCCTCTAGGAACATGAGCATAAGCAGCTGAATGAACGCCTGACCGATAAAGATAAACAAAGCGCCCACAGCGATGAGGATAATGCTGACCTCAGCAAAGAAGAAGATGGCATAGCCGATCATAACAAGGATAGTAGCCAAAAGATACAATTTCTCGCGCGGCATCCGCTTGGAGAAAGACTGGAAGATGACCAGCGCCAGCAGCTGCGCCATGCCAACGACCGCCGCCAGCACCGCGTACATATCCTTATTGCCGTAAACATACTGCATGTAGTAAATGGCCATAGTAGTGGTACTCATGTAGCCGATGTTAAAGAGTGACATGGCAAGGGTGGTCCACAGGAGCTGATCATTTTTGGTGAGGACTTCCCACATGCCACGCAGGGTGGTTTTTTCCTCCTCGCGCCGGAACATATCCTTGCGTTCCTTGACACCGAACAGCGTGAAGAGCTGGAACAGCAGCATGAGAATGGTAACGGCGAGTGCCACGGTAAACCACGCCTTGGGGGTATTGCCCATACCGGAGGTAATGGGTTCCCAGCCGACCATGATGGAGAACATACCGATATTGGCGCAGATGCGGGCAAAGGCGCCCATCTTTTCACGGGTCTTCTGCTCTACCGAAAGGGAGGGCAGCATGGACCAGTATGCAATATCATTGAGGCCATAGAAAATATCCCACAAAATATAGGCAATGGCAAACACCGCCACAAACCAATAATCCCGCAAACCAAAATCGGCAAAAAGGACAAGGTAGCAAGCACCGCCCGCCAAGGCCCCCAGCGCCATCGGGGGCTTAAAGCGTCCGTGACGGGAGCGAGTATTATCCACCAGCAGACCCATCAGCGGGTCGTTCAGAGCATCAAAGACACGCAGCACAGTAAAAACCATGCTGGTAGCCAAAAAGACGCCTAACGGCAGGCTGAGAACATTGGAAAGGTAGTAAATGAGGGCATTAGCTTCAAAGGCATAGAACATATCCCGCCCAATGGTACCAAGTCCGAAGAAAATCATATTTCTTCTATCCAGTTTATTCATTTGGTGTTATCCTCCTCATTTTCGCCGAGTTGCTCGACGAGATATAGCTGGGAACCAAAATCCGCCCAAAGGCGCAGATCTTTATGGTAGCCTGTGCCAAGAAACTGATCATTGAGCGGAATACCGCTGGACAATGCCGCACCGGAAGCCATGGCGGTGAAGCTGCCATCCGGCAGGGCGTAGTGACGATTGACCGTGCGCAGCACCAGGCCATCGGTGGAAAGCTTGACCGGGGCAATGTGCTTGACCAAGCCGCCGAACCGAGCAACCGCCACCTGCTGCGGTACGGCAACAACACGGTATCTGGCCTCCGACTTCAACCCCGGAACCGTGAGATAGTCCGCTGGAGGAGCCGCCGAACAAAGCCGCTGCGCCAGCAGGACAGCAGCCTGTTTCTTATCCGGTGCGACCGCCGCCCAACTGACAAGCCCCTGACGACGAGTGGGAACACGGAAGAAATCGCCGTATTGCAGGGTGGGGCGGTATTTTTTGTACCATTCTATCTGCGCGGCGATCTGATTTTTCTCCTGCGGGGAAAACTCGCCCAGATCCAATTCATATCCCAGAACACCGAAGGCAGCGACATTGAAACGGGTAGAGAGCGGTGTCTGCCGTAGAGTCTGTTGGTGGGGCGACTGTGAAACATGGGCGCCCATGGTGCAGGGCGGGTAGAAATAGCTGAGCCCTTTCTGAATGGAAAGACGCTCAATCGGGTCGGTATCATCACTCGACCAAATCTGCGGCGAGTAGCACAGCATACCAAGATCAAAACGGTTACCCCCGGAGGAGCAGGTCTCCAAAAGGATATGGGGGCGAGGGGTAAAGATGCGTTCCAGTACCTCGTAAAGCCCCAGCATATAGCGGTGGGGCAGCTCCCCGCCCGCCGTGACAGCGGAATAAAGATCGCTCATGTGGCGGTTCATATCCCACTTGACATAGGTGATGGGGCAATGGTCCAAAAGATGGGTAATGTGGTGAACGATATAATCCCGCACCTCAGGACGGGTAAGATCAAGCAGGAGCTGGTGCCGTCCCATAGAGGGCTGCCGTCCCGGCTGCTGTAAGGCCCACTCCGGATGAGCGCGGTATAAATCACTATCCTGATTGATAGACTCCGGTTCAAACCATAAGCCGAAGCGAAGGCCCATCGTTGTGATCTTCTGCGCCAGGCCTTCGATGCCACCGGGGAGTTTTTTGCGGTTGACGGTATAATCGCCAAGACCCGCTGTATCGCTGTTTCGCTCACCAAACCAGCCATCATCCAAAACAAACAGCTCGACGCCGACCGCTTTGGCCTGTTTGGCGAGGGAAAGCAATTTCGCTTCGGTAAAATCAAAGAAGTACGCCTCCCAGTTATTAAGCAAGACCGGACGAGGTTTTTCCTTCCAATTTCCACGCAGGATATGCTGCCGTACAAAGCGATGAAAATTGCCGCTAAGGCCATTCATGCCCTCATTGGAAAAAGTCATCACTGCTTCCGGTGCACGGAAAATTTCCCCTGCGGGAAGCCGCCAGCAAAAGCCCTGCGGCTGGATACCGGAGACAATCCGGACAAAGTCACGCGGAGAGCGCTCCACAGCAGTGTAATGGCTGCCGCTGTACAGCAGATTAAAGCCATAGGCAAGACCGGTATTCTCTCCTGTTCCCTGTTCCAGTAGGATCACGCCGGGATTGTGCCGGTTGGAGGAAAAGCCGGTGGTGCTTTCATTGACCAGCCGCCCCGGCTGCACCGACCGGGTATGCACATGCGTTTCACTTAACCAGTCACCATCAAGGGCAAGCATCTCATACTTCCGCTGTGGGAGATCGATCTGCTGACTCATCAGGCTGCGAACAGTAATTGGAACAGTTTCGTCATTGTAAAGAACAGTGCGACGGGTGATGGCATCCGCTGCTGGAAACACGGTGAAGATAATCTCCAGCCGCAGGGCAAATTTCTTTTCCCTGAGGGAAAGCACCAGCGTTTCCGCTTCACCGCTTTCATCGTAGGCAGCAGGCAACCCCACAGCGGGCAGCGTCCCTGCACGGAGGGTACAATCCTCATAGACGAAATCAGTGGTAAGGGTGCCGTCCGGCAATTCCAGTTCAATAGGTGAAATGCGGAAATCGCCTTTGCCAACCCCCGACCAGAGAAGAGGAATATTATCGAGGCAGTAGGTGGGGTCTTCTTCGGTATACATCACCTGGCTGCCATAGGGCATAGTACGGCGGGCTGCCAAGGCCGCGGCGTCTTCTATGGATACCGGCATGCCGTAATGCAGCAGTTCCACATGACCGTACTTTGTAATTTGAAGCAGCATAGCAGTATGAGCGGTGGAAAGCAGAAAGGTATTTTCCTGCTGAGTGATATGTCTCATAGCCTACACCTCCCGCAGAATGAGTGCTTCATAAGGAGAAAGGCAGGCGGGACTTTCCTGCCGACCGTAGTTGGAAAGGACAACGGTGCCTGAAACGGGATTGGGTCGTTCCTTTGTAGAAAGGCTGATAACAACAATAAGGCTTTCGACATTTAGACTGCGGCGATAGGCATAAACTCCATCCTTACGATATAATTCGGAAAAATCACCTGCTTGTAGAATCTCACTGCCATTACGGAAAGCAATCAACTGCCGGTAATACGCTAAAACAGAGTTTGGCGCATTCTCCTGCTCTGCCACATTGATACGGGGATAATTGCCATTGACCGAAAGCCATGGCGTACCAGTAGTAAAGCCTGCATTGGGGCTATCATTCCACTGCATGGGGGTGCGGGCATTATCGCGGCTTTTGGTCTTTATCATGCGCCAGCGCAGCGAATACGGCAGATGCAGCTGCTTGCCCATATTCCAGATATTGATGGATTCTACATCCTGTACCTTTTCCATGCCGGAGAAATCGAAATTGGTCATACCTATCTCCTGCCCTTCATACAGAAACGGTGTTCCCCTCAAGGTAAGGACAAGCGTTGCCAGCGCCTTGGCGCTTTCCTCGTGGTATTGGGTATCATTGCCGTAGCGGGAGACTGAACGGGGCTGATCGTGATTTTCCAGATAGACGGTGTTCCACGGAAGTGCCTGCTGCCATTTGGTAAGACAAGCAAAGAAACGATCCGGGCTAAAGCGGCGCAGGAACCATTTGATCTTAAAGCAGTCGGTTTCCATGTGCTCAAAGGCAAATACCGTGGAAAGTTCCCCACGGGCGGGATTGACTAGGTCATCCGCCATTTTAGGCGTAACAAAAACCGTCTCCCCTACCGTAAAGGCATCATACTTGGCGAGCACATCTTCATGGAGACGGTGCAGCACCCGATGGCAGCCGGGGGTGGAGAGATAATACTCGCTGCCGGTGAGGGCAGGACGCCATTTGCCGTTCTTGATGGCTTCCTTATAGATGATATTGATGACATCACAGCGGAAGCCTGCCACACCCCGCTCCAGCCAAAAATGCATGGCTTCTTCAATCGCTTCGATGACTGCTTCATTGTGATAGTTGAGGTCAGGCTGTTCCTTAGCGAAAAGATGAAGATAATATTCCCCACGCAGGTCATCGTACTCCCAGCAATCTCCACCGAAGAAATTACCCCAGTTGGTGGGCTTTTTGCCCTTTTCCCCTTTCCGCCAGATGTAATAATCGGTGTAGGGTTCTATGCGGCGGCGGCTCTTCTGGAACCATTCATGCTGATCGCTGGTGTGGTTGATAATGAGATCCATAATAATGCGGATGTCCCGCTTTTTTGCTTCTGCAATGAGGGTATCCATATCCTGCAGCGTACCATAATTGGGGTGGATATTGCAGTAATCGCTGATATCATAGCCGTTATCCTTATTGGGTGAGGGATAGACCGGTGAAAGCCACAGGGCACCGACACCGAGCTTTTGCAGATAATCCAGCCGGGAAATGATACCCGGTAGGTCGCCAATACCATCACCATTGCTATCGCAAAAGCTCATGGGATAGATCTGATAAATAACTTTTTGCTTCCACCAAGGGGTATCAGCCATTGGGATAGACCTCCTTTTCCACCTCTGCCGCCATTTCTCCGGTGATACCATGTTCGACAATCATGCGGGCATAGAACTCTCCGCTCTTTTTGATGGTGCGGGCATGAGTATCGGTATCGAAATGCACAAGACCAAAGCGGGCAGTAAAGCCCTCCAGCCATTCGAAGTTATCCACAAAGCACCAGTGGTAATAGCGGGTGACGGGCAGACCACTTTCCGAAAGAACCTTGAGATGCTCATAAAGATAACGACGGCGGAACGCATCATTATTATCGGCCGTACCGTTTTCGGTGATGTAAATGGGCAATTCCGGCAGAAGGGCGTGGAGTTTTTGGCAGCACTCCACAATGCCGGCCGGGTAGATCTCCCAGCCTAGATCATTCACCGGAACATTCGGCAAAGTACCATCCCCCAAGCCGGAGGTAGCAGTACGAGCATAATAATTGAGGCCCAAAAAATCGGCGTAGGGGCCCTCGGGGCCCAGCATATAGGTCTTGTTCAACTTGGTCTGGAAGTTGTATTCCGAAATGCGGCAAGCAATGCGATGCCACAAATTTTTCGCATTGTACGGCACAAAGGCGCGCATATGCATGGCTAGGCCAACCTTGGGTTCGGCATAGCCCAGTTCTTCATGGATATTATGAATTAACCGGTAAGCCCGACGGTGGCATTCGCCCATCACCTTCATTACCCGCAGAGCATGGGAGATATTGAATTCCCCAGGGGGGAAGCCTGCCCCCAAGTAACCGCAGACCGCATAAACATTTGGTTCATTGATGGTAACATATTCATCCACCAGATCACCAAGGTGGCGCACAGCAAATTCCACCATGGCAAGGTACCGCTTTACGGCATTTTTGCCCAAAAAGCCGCCCTGATGCTCAAACCACAGAGGATTGGAGAAATGATGCAGGGTAAGCAGCACATGAATGCCATTTTGGTGCAGCAGCGTAATTTCCTCTCGCACCTTTTCAATCTCTTCCTGCGAAAACTGGCCCTCCTGCGGCTCCAGCCGGGCCCACTCCAGCCCAAAGCGGTAGTGACGAATTCCCATTTCCGCCATTAGGCTGGTATCTTCCTCCAAATGGCCGCGATGGTCAGTTGCGATATTGGGATCGCTGTTATCCTTTATCTTTCCATTTTGGTACCACTCATACCAGTTGCTTTCCTTGCAGTCGCCATCAATTTGGGTAGCAGCGGAAGCTGCCCCAAGAGCGAAATCTTTTGGAAAATGAACAGCGCTCATTCGGTTTCCTCCTCTCGGTTGGCGGTGTGGGTCCCAATGATAATGTGTAGAACAGGGTTTTCTTTTTCTGCCTCAAAAAATGTCATCAGCAAACGGCAGCCATATTCCCGCAGGGCAGAAAACATAGCGCCTGGATGACGGACTGTAATAACCGTCTCCTCTCCTATTTCGATCAGGCAATCCCACAGAGCATCCAAATTGGCACCATAATACTCCGGCAAGGATAGCTTATCCTTGATCTCTGCATGCGCCGCGGCACGGTCGGTCATCAGCCGGCCCTCTAGATAAACTTCTCTCATGGTGTTTCCTCCTCGCCATAAACCAGGGTAAAGCTCGCATAATGATCTCCAGTATAGTAAATCAATCCATCATCCGAATAGAGCAGCCGCTCCGCCCCGCGGAAGCCGCCCATATAGTTCACATCACACTCGTACCAGGTGCGTCCATCAGCTTCCGGCAACAGACCCTCGCGGTTGCCAAAGCGATCACCGCCAATGGATTTTCCTTCGGCTACTTCCCACAGGTTTCCCTGGGAAGCAGCCCACCCCAGTGCTTTCGCTTCCTGCTTGGTTAAATAGTTCTGTGGCAGATGGCCATAAAAATGCAGGTATTCTGCCACCTTCTCTGGCGTAGAATAGGAGCCATCCTCAACCAGCAGCGTGCCGTTTTCCTGCACCAGCGGGTCATCTTCTCCCATCGGTCGGGTTGTCATACCGCCGCAGGCAGGCAGCAACGCCAGCATCAGTACCGTCAGCAGAGCCAATAGAACCGCCGGAAAACGGCGGAGAAGAAGTTGTTTTTTCACTGTGTGCTCCTCCTTATAAAAATACAGTTTAATTGTACCATACCGTGGGGAAAAATGATAGGCGCAGAGTAACAGAGATTTTTCCGTAAAAGATGTGAAATATGCCCGCCCACTCCGTTCATAAATTGTTTTCATCTTAGCTTTAATCTTGTAAAGTTTGACGATTGCAATGACTATATAACTGCGCTATAATTGTTAGCATCCTAACAAGATAGAAAGGAGCCAATATGAAGATAAAGCGTCCGTCTATATGCATGAAGATTAAAGGAATCTCCAACTTGATTCACCAAGAATTGGGCACCAATCGTGATACAGTCCACCCCGGAACCATGATGCAGAAAATGTTTTTGGGTTATTTAGAAGTACACGAGGACCAGCCAGTCTTTCAAAAGGACTTGGAGTCAGCATTTCATATCCGGCGCAGCACCGCAACCGGCATATTGCAGATTATGGTGCGGGACGGATTGATCGTGCGGGAACCCGTGGAGGGCGATGCCCGCCTTAAACGACTGGTCCTAACACCGATCGCCATAGAACAGCTGGCGCAAATGCAGCAGGATATCCTGCGGGTAGAGCAGAAAGCGACTGCCGGATTAACCGGCGAAGAGTTGAAGACCCTTTATGTCCTGCTAGATAAAGTGATAGAAAACTTGACCCCTGGCAAGGAGGAACGAACCATTGATTAAACGACTGTCCCAATGCATACGGGAATATAAAAAAGACGCGATTCTCTCCCCTCTTTATGTACTGGTGGAATCGCTTTTGGATGTGGCCATCCCCTTTGTAATGGCTGGCCTAATTGATAAGGGTATAGAAGCTGGCAACATGAGCATGATCCTGCGATATGGTGCCATTCTAGTGGGTTTTGCACTGGTAGCGCTTACTTTTGGTGCACTGAGCGGCCGGAGCTGTGCACGCGCCACGGCAGGCTTTGCTCGCAATCTGCGGCATGATATGTTTCATCATCTGCAGGTATACTCCTTCTCCAATATTGATAAATTCAGCAGCGCTGGTCTGGTCACCCGTCTGACTACCGATGTGAGCAATGTGCAGAATGCTTTTATGATGATCATTCGTACCCTTATCCGCTGCCCTGCCATGCTCATCTTCGCCATGGTCATGTCCTTTCGCATCAATCACGATATTTCTCTCATTTTCCTGGCCGTCATTCCCATCCTTGGTGTGGGGCTTTACCTTATCATCAAACATGTTCACCCCGTGTTTGAACGGGTCTTTAAGACCTATGACAGACTGAATGGCGTAGTGCAGGAGAATCTTTCCGGTATCCGTGTGGTAAAAAACTTTGTGCGCGAGGACCACGAGATCGAAAAGTTTGATACCATCTCCGGCACCATTTATAAGGATTTTTCACTTGCCGAGCGCATCTTGGCCCTCAACTCCCCACTGATGCAAGGCTGTGTGTATGCCTGTATGATTTTGGTCTCCTGGCTGGGTGCCAAACAGATCGTCATTGGAAATATGTCCACCGGAAACCTAATGAGCTTCTTCACCTACATCATGCAGATCCTTTCTAGTCTGATGATGCTTTCGATGGTATTTGTTATGATTACCATGTCCCGTGCCTCCGCCGAGCGCATCGTGGAAGTGCTGGATGAGGAAAGTGATATCACCAACTGTGATAACCCTGTGTACGAGGTCAAAGACGGCAGTGTGGAATTCACTGATGTGAGCTTCAGCTATGCCAAGCGTCCCGATAAAACGGTGCTGGATGACATTGACCTGATTATCCCCTCTGGACAGACGGTTGGTATTATCGGCGGCACCGGATCTTCCAAAAGCAGCCTAGTGCAGCTCATCCCCCGTCTGTACGATGTGACTGGCGGCTGTGTAAAGGTAGGCGGTATAGATGTCCGGAACTATGACCTGCAGACACTGCGGCACAATGTGGCGATGGTATTGCAGAAGAATACCTTGTTCAGCGGGACGATAAAGGAGAACCTGCGCTGGGGCAACCCCGACGCGACCGACGAGGAGCTGGTACACGCCTGTCGTCTGGCGCAGGCCGATGACTTTATCCGCACCTTCCCCGATGGGTATGATACCTATATCGAGCAGGGCGGTACCAATGTTTCCGGCGGGCAGAAGCAGCGCCTGTGCATTGCCCGTGCAATCCTGCGCAAGCCGAAGATCCTTATTCTGGACGACAGCACCAGTGCCGTGGATACCAAGACTGATGCCCTGATCCGCCAGGCCTTCCGTGAGGAAATCCCCAATACCACAAAAATCATTATTGCCCAGCGCATCAGCTCGGTGATGGACGCCGACCAGATCGTTGTAATGGATAACGGCAGAATAAACGCCTGCGGCACCCACGAAGAACTGCTGGCCAATAATGAAATCTACCGTGAGATCTATGAATCTCAACAGAAAGGGGGGCTGGAAGAATGAGTGCTGCTCCTAGAAGAGGCTTTACCGGCGGCAAGCGGGCCAAGGATGCCAGAGGAACATTGAAGCGCCTTATAGGCTACATCGCCAAAGGAAATAAAGCCCGGCTGGTATGTGTTTTTATTTTACTCATCATCAGTACAGTAGCCAGTGTTTCCGCCTCTCTTTTCCTCAAATCGCTGATCGATGATTATATCGCTCCGCTTATTGGACAGTCGGCACCAAGCTTCGCCCCGCTTCTTCAAGCTTTGACCATGATGGGGTGCATTTACCTGGCCGGTATGCTGGCTTCCTACTTGCAGACACGGCTGATGATCCCCGTGGCGCAGGGCACCCTGAAAACCATAAGGGACGATATGTTTGCCCACATGCAAACCTTGCCCATCAAGTACTTTGATACCCATACCCATGGCAATGTGATGAGCTACTACACCAACGATACCGATACCTTGCGGCAAATGATCAGCCAGAGCCTGCCCAACGCGGTCAGTTCCATCATCAGCATCACAGCAGTATTCATTGCCATGCTGAGTACCAGTGTGTGGCTTACCCTCCTCATGTTTGTCTTTTTGGGGTTGATGCTGTTCGTCGTAAAGAATGTAGGTGGCGGCAGCGCCAAATACTTTGTAAAGCAGCAGCAATCCCTTGGCAAAGTAAATGGCTTTGTTGAAGAAATGATCGGCGGGCAGAAGGTTGTCAAGGTTTTCTGCCATGAAGAACAAAATCAAAAGGACTTTGATGTACTCAATAATGAGTTCTGTGAAAACGCTACAAAAGCAAACACCTATGCCAATATTATGATGCCTATTATGGGCAACCTTGGGCATTTACAGTATGTACTGGTTGCTATTGTGGGTGGTCTTTTGGCCATAGCCGCGGTACCCAATCTAACCCTGACCAGCATCGGTACAATGACACTGGGCAGCATTGCTTCTTTCCTGCAGCTCAGCCGCAGCTTTACCATGCCCATCAGCCAGGTTTCCCAGCAGATCAACTCTGTCGTCATGGCGCTGGCTGGCGCCGAGCGCATCTTTGAACTGATGGATGAACCCAGCGAAGAGGACCATGGTGAAGTTGCGCTGGTAAATGCCGAAGAAAAAGACGGCACCCTGGCAGAGGCCGACCATCGAACCGGCATATGGGCCTGGAAAAAGCCACTGCCCGATGGCAGCTATGAGCTGATTCGACAGCAAGGCCTGGTGACCATGAAAAATGTGGACTTTGCCTATGTTGAAGATAAGCCGGTTCTTCATGACATCACCCTGTATGCTGAGCCCGGACAGAAGATCGCCTTTGTCGGTGCAACCGGAGCCGGTAAAACTACCATCACCAACCTTATCAACCGCTTTTATGATATCGCCGATGGCAAGATCCGTTACGATGGTATCAATATTAACAAGATCAAAAAGAGTGACTTGCGACGCAGCCTAGGCGTGGTCCTGCAGGATGTCAACCTTTTTACCGGTAGCGTAATGGATAACATCCGCTATGGACGACTGGATGCCACCGATGAAGAATGCATTGCGGCAGCCAAGCTGGCCAATGCGCACTACTTCATCTCCCATCTGCCGGATGGCTATAATACTATCCTTTCCGGTGATGGCGGCAATCTTTCTCAGGGGCAGCGCCAGCTCATTTCCATCGCACGGGCGGCAGTCGCCGATCCACCCGTGATGATTCTTGATGAAGCCACCTCCAGCATTGATACCCGCACCGAGGTCATTGTACAGCGCGGCATGGACCAGCTGATGCATGGCCGAACGGTATTCGTCATCGCGCATCGTCTCTCCACCGTGCAGAATGCCGATGTCATCATGGTGCTGGAACACGGACGCATTATCGAGCGTGGTACACACGATATGCTAATCGCCCAAAAAGGGAAATACTATCAGTTGTATACCGGCGCCTTTGAGCTGGAATAACATAAAAGCAAAAGGATTCGGGTAAAGTTTTTGTTTTACCCGAATTTTTTTGAAAAAAGGTCTTTACAAACTCCCCATGATATGCTATTATAGTCAAGCAGTCCAAAAACACATGGGGGCGTAGCTCACTTGGGAGAGCGCTTGACTGGCAGTCAAGAGGTAGAGAGTTCGATCCTCTTCGTCTCCACCAAAAGAGATCCGCAGGAACACAGTTTCTGCGGTCTTTTTGTATAATCGACCGACTGTTTTTGTTCCCGTTCCTCATCGACAAAGGAGACACCATGAAAAAGAAACTGACCGTAAAAGAGTACATCTATGTTGCCAGCATGCTGTTTGGCTTGTTCTTCGGCGCAGGTAACCTCATCTTCCCCACTGCAGTGGGTCAGCTTGCCGGCCGCAATATGTGGAGCGCCATTCTGGGACTGCTGATTACCGGTGTTGGACTGCCGCTGTTGGGTGTTGCAGCTCTGGGGCTTTCCCGCAGTGATGGTCTGTTTTCCCTCAGCAGCAAGGTAAACCGTCCCTATGCCTATTTCTTTACCTGTGCGCTGTACCTCACCATTGGTCCATTCTTTGCTATTCCCCGCTGCGCTACCGTTTCCTTCACCGTCGGGCTGGAACAGATCCTTCCCCAGAACGGCAATATGAAGCTGTATCTCCTGCTGTTCACGCTGGCGTTCTTTATTGCGGCGCTGCTGTTTTCTCTGCGCCCCGGCAAGATCCTCACATGGGTCGGCAAGATCCTCAATCCCTTCTTCCTGCTGTTCCTCGGCATCCTTGTCGTGGTAACGCTGGTCTCCCCCGCCGCCGTTCCCATTTCCAGTGTGGAGCCTATGGGCGGCTACATCCAACAGCCCTTCCTCACCGGCTTTTTGGAGGGCTACAACACCATGGACGCCCTTGCAAGCCTTGCCTTCGGCATCATCGTGGTACAGGTCATCCGGGAACTGGGCGTTGATGAGCCCGGCGCCGTAGCACGCAATACCGCCAAGGCCGGTATCTTCAGCTGCCTGTTCATGGGGCTTATCTATGTTGCCGTCACCGCCATGAGCGCCAAGAGCCGCGGCGTACTGCCCGCAGCCGAAAACGGCGGTGTAGCGCTGGCGCAGATCTCTCAAACCTTCCTCGGCCGGATCGGTCTGCTGATCCTCGCCGTCACCGTAACGCTTGCCTGCCTCAAGACCGCCGTCGGCCTTATCACCAGCTGCTCCGAGACCTTTACCGGCCTGTTCCCCAAGGGTCCCGCTTACCGGGTCTGGGCGGTCATCTTCACGCTGGTTTCCCTCATTTTCGCCAATTTCGGTCTTTCCGCCATCATCGATTATGCCGTTCCGGTGCTGATGTTCCTCTACCCGCTGGCCATCGTGCTTATCCTGCTGGCGCTGTTCGGCAAGTTCTTCTCCCACGATAAGAAGGTCTATAACTGGGTCATCAGCCTTACGCTGATCTCCGCCCTTTATGACCTGCTGCGCACCCTGCCCGCCGCTCTGCGTGCCGCCTGCCACCTCGATGGCATCATCGAAGCGATCGGTAGCGTTCTGCCCCTTGCGGGCCTCGGTCTCGGCTGGATCTGCCCCGCCGCCGTCGGTCTTGTCATCGGTCTTGTGGCACACAGCACCGCCAAGGCCAAAAAACAGACCGCATAATAGATTCGTCACAGTAAAAGGCCTCCGAAGCAATCAGCTCCGGAGGTCTTTTTTCATATTCATTTTAGGATGGCTGCCCGTTTTCCCGCAGGACCTCTGCATCGGCGGCGCGCTGCTCTAGGATAGCCTCCTTGAGAATCATATCCTTGACCTTCATCAGCCGGATGGTATTGGCGCGCTCGTTTTCATCCAGCTTCATGGTGATGTAGCGGATGTTCTCCTGCATCTGCGGGATCTTGACATATTCCAGTGCATTCACCCGGCGGCGGGTCTTTTCTATCTCCTCCGCCAGCAGCTGCGTAGTCTTTTCAATCTCCGCCAGGCGCAGCATATCCCGGAATACCCCGGAAAGTGATGCCACTGCGTCATCCAGTTCTCCGCTGGTCTGGACATAGCCATAGGGATAAGCGCTGCCGCCCTGATGCTCGGTAAAATGGTAACGGGGCACCTCCACTGACATGATATTCTCAAAGCTCATATCCAACTCCACACTGCGGCTGGGAATGAGCAGCGACTGCCCAAGCATCTCCGGTGTCATCAGCGCCGCCGCCACCGTAAAGGACGCATGCGCCTCGGAAAGGCCCTGTTCCACGCGCTGGCGCAAAGCACGGTTTTCCCGCACCGTCTCCATAAATTGCTTCATCAGCTCATCACGCTTATCCCGCAGCAGCTTGTGACCTCGTTGGGCAGTACGCAGCTGGCGTTTCAGGCGGGTCAGCTCCATGCGGGTAGGGTTAATGATTGTTCCCGGCAAGTTGCTCCCTCCTTAGCTCTGCTGCGGCAGGTATTTTTCGATATACTCCGGCTTGATGCGCTTGAGCTCGCTCTTGGGCAACAGGCCCAGCAGCTGCCAGCCCAGGTCCAGTGTTTCCTCGATAGACCGGTTCTCCTCGCTGCCCTGCGAGACATACCGCCGCTCAAACTCATCGGCAAAGCGGGCATACTGCAGATCCACCTCGGAAAGAGCGGCTTCGCCCAAAATGGACATCAGCTCCTTGTTTTCCTTGCCGGTGGCATAGGCGGCGAAGAGCTGGTTCATGGTGCCGGAATGATCCTCCCGGGTCTTCCCCGTCCCGATTCCCTTATCCTTCAGACGGGAAAGTGAGGGCAATACATCCACCGGCGGGTTAATGCCCCGGCGGAACAGCTCCCTGGAAAGGATGATCTGGCCTTCCGTAATGTACCCCGTCAGGTCGGGGATAGGGTGGGTTTTATCGTCCTCCGGCATGGTCAAAATGGGTATCATGGTAATGGAGCCTTCCTTGCCCACCTGCCGGCCGGCCCGCTCATACATAGTGGCCAAGTCGGTATACAGGTAACCGGGATAACCACGGCGTCCGGGGACTTCTTTCTTGGCGGCGGAAATTTCCCGCAGCGCTTCAGCGTAGTTGGTGATATCGGTGAGGATGACCAGCACATGCATTCCAAGGTCAAAGGCCAGGTACTCAGCGGCCGTCAGCGCCATACGCGGCGTGGCAATGCGCTCGACCGCCGGATCATTGGCCAGGTTGGTAAACAGCACAGTGCGGTCGATGGCGCCGGTACGGCGGAACTCATTGACAAAGAATTCCGATTCCTCAAAGGTGATACCGATGGCGGCGAAAACTACAGCAAAGTTGCTCTCGCCATCCAGTACCCGCGCCTGACGGGCAATCTGAGCCGCCAGCTGGGCGTGCGGCAGACCGGAGCCGGAGAAGATAGGCAGCTTCTGCCCTCTTACCAGGGTGTTCAGGCCATCAATGGTAGAGATGCCGGTCTGGATAAACTCATTGGGGTAGTTGCGGGCGGCTGGGTTCATTGCCAGACCATTGATATCCCGGTATTCATCCGCCAAAATAGCCGGACCATCATCGATGGGCTGCCCCATGCCGTTAAAGACGCGTCCCAGCATATCGCTGGAAACAGCCAGCTGCAGGGGATGACCCAAAAACCGGATCTTGGACTCCGCCAGATTGATACCTGCCGAAGCTTCAAAGAGCTGCACCACAGCGGTATCGCCATTGACCTCCAGCACCTTGCAGCGGCGGGTGGTACCATCGGTCAGTTCGATCTCCGCTAGTTCATCATAGGTCACGCCCTGCACATGGTCCACTACCATCAGCGGACCGGAGATCTCCCGGATCGTTTTATATTCACGGATCACAGTGTTTCCTCTCCTTTCTGCGCCAGCGCTTCCAGTTCTTCCTCCATCTGGGTCAGCAGCTTATCATACTCCTCGGCATAGCAATTGGCCGGCACGCTCTTGGCACGACCCAGTTTTTCGCGGGAAGGTGTCATAAAAAGTTCCGCCACGCGGCAGCCACGCTCGGCAGCACTGCGGCACAGACTATCGTATCGCCGGATCATGGAAAGCATCTTTGCCTGACGGTCATACTCCGAGAAAGCATCAATATCCAAAAAGGAATTCTGCTGCAGGAAATCTTCCCGCACCATGCGGGCTGTTTCCAGGGTGATTTGATCCTTGGCGGAAAGGGAATCCTTGCCGACAAGCTGAACGATCTCATTGAGGCTAGCCTCCTCCTGCAGAATGGACATAGCCCATTCCCGGTTCTGCAGGAAAGCCTTGCCGAAGTGCTGCTCGTACCACGGCCGCAGCGAATCAATGTACAGCGAATAGGAATTAAGCCAGTTGATGGCCGGGAAATGCCGGCGATAGGCCAGGCCCGCATCCAGCGCCCAGAACACCTTGACAATGCGCATCGTCGCCTGAGAGACCGGTTCGGAAAGATCGCCGCCTGGGGGCGATACCGCGCCCACGGCGGTCAAGGAGCCGCGGCGCTCTTCATTACTGCCGATGCAGGCGACGGAACCGGCACGCTCATAGAACTGCGCCAGACGAGAGGAAAGGTAGGCGGGATAGCCCTCTTCACCGGGCATTTCCTCCAGACGGCCGCTCATCTCACGCAGCGCTTCCGCCCAGCGGGAGGTGGAATCCGCAATAACGGCAACGGCATAGCCCATGTCACGGTAGTACTCCGCGATGGTGATGCCGGTATAGATGGAAGCCTCACGGGCGGCCACCGGCATATCGGAGGTATTGGCGATGAGTACGGTACGCTTCATCAGCGATTCACCGGTACGGGGGTCAATCAGCTCTGGGAATTCCCGCAGCACATCGGTCATTTCATTCCCGCGTTCCCCGCAGCCGATGTAGACCACCAAGTCCACATCCGACCACTTGGCCAAAGCGTGCTGCATCACTGTCTTGCCAGAGCCGAACGGTCCCGGAATAGCCGCGGTACCGCCCTTTGCCACCGGGAAGAAGGTATCCACAATACGCTGGCCGGACTGCAGCGGCACGCTGGGCGGGAATTTGCGCCGATAAGGGCGGCCCACACGCACCGGCCACTTCTGCATCATCGGCAGTTCCACACGGGTACCGTCCGGCTGCTCCAGCACGGCGACCGTTTCTGTCACGGTATAGCTGCCGGATTTTATCGAAACCAGCTTTCCCTTCATCTTGGGTGGAATCATAATCTTATGCAAAATGGAGGGGGTCTCCTGCACAGTACCAATAATATCACCACCGATGACTTCATCACCGGGATGGGCGGTGGCGGTAAACTCCCATTTTCTTTCACGGTCCAGGGCTGGCACTTCCACACCGCGGGGGAGGTTATTGCCGCCCACTTTTTTCATGATGGCATCCAGCGGGCGCTGAATTCCATCATAGATATTTTCCACCAGTCCGGGGCCCAGCTCTACCGAAAGGGGTGAACCGGTAGTAACTACCTCCGCACCGGGTCCAAGACCCGAGGTTTCCTCGTAGACCTGGATAGAGGCGGAGCCACTGTTCATGGTCAGGATCTCACCGATGAGGCGCTGTTCACCGACCCGAACCACATCCGCCATATTGGCTTCCTCCAAGCCGGTGGCAACCACCAGCGGCCCGGAGACTTTAACGATTTTTCCCATGGGGCTGTCCTTCCTTTACTCAGATGATATCGGCGCCAACAGCGCGCTCCACCGTGGTTTTCACCTGCTGCATCCCCAGTCCGAGGCTTCCCTCTTTACCGGGGATGAGGATAATGGCAGGGGTAACTGCCTTGCGGTAACGGTCCAGCTCTGCGGTCAGACCCGCTGCCAGCTGCTCCGTCACATAGATAATGGCTGTATCCTCCTTGGCCAGCCGGTGCAGGATGGGACGGGCCTGCTCGGCGTTTTCGGCCGGGCATACCTGCAAGCCAAGCGCCGCAAAGCCCTGTACGCTCTGGGCATCGCCCAGCACGGCAATTTTATACATAGAGCGCCTCCTTTATCCTGCGTTTCTCAACCGGCTGCGGATCATTTCGGACGAAAGCCCCGCCTGCCGGCCGGTCATTATAATGCGAATGGCTGTGATCTCATTTTCCACAGCAGCCAGGTAGCACAACACTGTTTCCTCCCCAAAAGGGGTACGGCGGGCTGCCGAAAGATAAGCTTCAGTCGCTTCATCGCAAGCCTTTTCAAATGCCATCAGTGGGCCGCCGCTAGTTGCAGCCGCTCCCAGTGCCACCGCTTTGCCAAGCGCCCCAGCACCGAACAATTCTCCCAGCTTGACTGGATCCGTCGCCATTATGGCGTGAGGAGAAACACTGCCACCCTCCAAAAGGGCACGGGGCAGCACCTCGCTGCTGCCGCTGCGGGCGGCCCGTACGGCGGTGCGCAGGTTTGCGGCGTCAATAAGCTGCCGCACATACCCCTGTAAAAAGTTGCTTTTCATTTCCTCAGCCAAAGTGCGCATTTCATCATAACAAGCAGCATCCAACCGTAGATCAGCACCTTGCGGATCATTTTCCCGCAGAAGAGCTGCTGCTTCCTGCGCCGCACGGCGGGCTGTATCACTTACCTGGAACATATGCTCCTGCTGCCATTCGCTTTGCAGCTGAGCGGCATCATACCGACCGCCTGGCAGCAGAAATGCTTCCGGCGAAATTCCTCGGCGTTCTGCCTTTAGGATCGCCTTGATATTATGGTAATCGTATTTGAGCTGGAATAGCTCAATGAGCCTTGGATCCGGCACAGCAGCCGCCAGCTCTTTGTAGAGCGTTTCCCGATGCTCCCGCAGCGCTTCCTCCAGTGGGAGAGCTTCGGCATAACCGCATTCCGCCAGCAGCTTGCGGGCCTCTGCTTCGTTTGCTGCCTCCAGCAGCCGTTCCTGTTTTTCCGGGGTCAGCAGGCGGTTTTCCATGGCGTGCAGCCGGGCGGAGACCGCCAGATAATCGGTATCCTTGATGGGGGTCATCGCAGCCCCTCCTTACTGTACGGGAAAGAGGATCGCAGCGACCTCTTTCTCCAGCTTTTCCCGCTGCAGCCGCACCAGGGTATCAAAGGCACAGTTCAGCTCTACATCACCGTGGCTGAGGATAAATCCGCCCGGAATAGAACGGGGCTCGGCACTAAGGGTCAGCTTTCCCGGTTTACCTGCTTCGCGTAAGGCGGTATTCGCCAGCAGTACAACCTCTGGTCCAATTTCACTTGCATCCTGCGGGGAAAGGATCATCTCCTCCCCTCCTTCGGCCACTTCCGCAGCTAGTGAAGCGATCAGCGCAAGATATTTTTCTCGGGGTAAATGGCATAACTCTTCCACCGCCGCCGCAAAAGCTTCATTCAGCAATTCCTGCTTTGCTGCCAGCTCCATCTTACGGCACTCTACCGCCGCCGAAGAGGACAGACGCTCCCGCCGTTCCTCCGCCGCACGGCGTCCGCGGGTCAGGAGTTCCAGGCTCTCCTGCTCCGCCGCCGACTGGGCTTCCGCCGTCAAGGCATTGATCTTTTCTTCATTTTCCCGCTGCATTTGGGCAATCTCCCGCTCGGCATCCTCAATGATGCGCGCGGTGATCTTTTCGATTCCTTCCATAAGGGCTCCTTTCTCCCGTTTTGCTTACGCCAGGAACAGGAAGTACAGCATCAGCATCGAAGCCAGCAGCGAAAGAATTGCATAAAACTCCACAATGCCGCACAGTACCAGACCCTTGGACCAGTCGGATGGCTTCTTGGCCAGAATATTGATGGAGGAAGCCGCCACACGCCCCTGCGCAATAGCAGAAAGCAGTCCGCCCAACGCCATAGGCAAGCAGGCCGCAAAGCAGCGCAAGCCTTCCATCACGCTCAGGTCGGTATTGCCATTCAAAAGGCCAATGGCATAAATGGAGAAAAACCACACGACGGTACCATACAGACCCTGCGTACCGGGCAGCACCTGCAAAATCATTGCTTTACCAAACTTGCCGGGATCTTCGCACATCAGGCCGGCAGCGGCTTCACCTGCCATACCGGTTCCCTTGGCCGAGCCAACACAACTCAAACCAGCCGCCAAACCGCCGCCCAGCAGGGCCAGCGCCAAACCACCGAAAGATTCCAGAAAACTCATTTTTCATACGCTCCTTTTTATTGTTCTGCTATTCTGTAATATTTGGGCTGAGCCGCAACGGGCTTAAACGCGCGTCCGCCATCCCGGTAGAAGTACTTGAAAAATTCCAAACACTGAAGCCGCATGTCATGGACATAACAGCCCAGCAAATTCAAGGCAAAATTAAGAGCATTGCCCAACAGCGATACAATAATAAATACAATCAGATTGCCAGGGATAGCTGCCAGAGTATTAAATACTTGCGCGATGACCGCACCTGCCAACATCAAAGCCATTAGGCGAACATAGGAGAGAATATCCCCAAAATAGCCGGTAATGTGATTGTATACCGAACCACCGATGCCAACAATTTTTCCGCCGATGCCGTTTTTGCCATAACCCTGGCTAATAATCAAGACCGCCAACAACACCCATAGGAATGTCTTTTTCCCGGTGATGCCCAATGCCACACCACAGCCAATAATAACCCACCAGGCAGCTTCCTCGCACAGGGCACTGGCTATCTCGCCGTGCTTCAGCTTGTAGATAAAGCCGATGACCATACCGACAAGGATCTGCACACAGCCCAATGCCAGTGAGCCCAGCATAATGGCAATAATATCATTGATGGGCGAAATGAGCGGCTGCCAGAACCAGGTGAAGGTGCTTTCCGGGTTAATGACTTTGAGCATTTGCGGGATGAAATCCCCGAAGAAACCGCCGGTCAATGCACCCATAAAGAAAGTAGAGATGCCGCATAATCCCAGCAGCGCAAAGAAATTGTAGCTGCCGCCGGTAGGCTGTTTCTTCTTCAGCACAATGAGTGATGCCAGCATCATCAAAAGGCCATAACCCATATCCGCCATCATAATGCCGTAAAACAGAATAAAGAATGGTGCCATGTAGGGATTAGGATCCAGCGAACCATAGGCCGGCAAAGAATACATCTCCGTGACCATATTCAGCGGACCGGTAAAGCAATTGTTCTTCAGCTTGACCGGAACACGCGGATAATCCTCCGGCACCGGGTCTATCATCTGCCACGCGCAGGTGCAGCCCTCCAGCAGCATTTCCAGTTCCTTTGTGTTCTCTGCAGGGAACCACCCTTCCAAAAGGAAGGTTTCAGCAGTCTCCCTCGTGCGTCCTTTTGCCTCTCCCCGTTCCATTTCGATGCGGGAAGCATCCGAAAGCTGCCGCAGCTCCGGTTTTTGCCCGGCGCACTGGATAATTGCTTCTTCCAGCAATGCTCTCTTTTCCGCCAGTGCCGTTTGTTCCTGCCGCAGAGCAGACAAGTTGGCAGCAGCAGTGCCAGTCCGTTCACCCAATGTCACACGACTCCAGCCCAATGCCTTCACCGCTGCCACATGTTCCTCCGCCTGTGAGATATGTACCGTAAGCACAGCGTACCGGCGCTCACGGTCGACACTGACCTCGCGGAACTCATATAGATCTCCCGCCGCCTCCAGTGTCTCCTGAATCTGCTCCGGCGGTACCACCGCGGGCAGTGTGCCCATTTGGATCAGCACTTTTTCGGTGGTAGCGCATTCCAGCGGCATGGTAAGGCTCTCCCAAGGAAGGAGCTGAGCCTCCTCTGCCGCCAGCTTTTCGCTGCGTGACTGCAGGGAAGCCAATTCCTCTCGGCAGCGGTTCAACCGCTCCGCCGCACTCTTTCCGTCAGCCAGCTGGCTTTCATCAGTCAACGCCTGCTCATCAATGAACGGAAGCGGCTCCAATGCATTCTTTTCCTTTGGAGTGTGATCTGTCAATGTTTGCAGCGCCTGCTCTGCTGCGGTGTACTGCTCTCGTATCCTTTGCAGCTCCGCTGCCTCCGGTATACGCAGCTTTTCCAGCAGCGGGTCATCTGCCGCCGGCTCCGGCTCGGTGATTTCCAGACAGCCAAGATGCTGCAAACGCCGCAGCATTTCCTCCCGCTCACTTTGCAGCCCTATGAGCCGCAAGTGACGCATAGCAACAATAGCCATTAGCGTTCCACAACCTTTTCCACGATCCACCTGGCAGCCTGCGGGATGCGCTGCCTGGCTTCCTCTTTTTTATGTTCCCATTGCACGGAGGCCTCCTCCAGCGCGTGATAGGTGGCCTGCGCCGCCTGCCGTTCCGCCTCAGACATCATCTCACGCACCTCAGCCTCCGCATCAGCCCGGGCCTGCTCCCGCAGGCGATCCGCACTGCGTTGTGCCATCAGCAGTTTTTGTCTACAATCCGCGGCGGTTTGCTCTCGTATTTGATTCATTTTTTCTTCGGTCCTTAGTACCTCTATTATGGTATCCTGCGGCAACTTTTGTAGCCTCCTTTTAATTTTATATTACTTATTGAATATAATTGTATAACATCTTATGAATAAAGTAAAGGGAATACTTGCGGACAATTTATACTTTTTGTGGTATGGAATCTTATGCATGGGTGAAAATAAACAAAATAAACGGCAGAGGCCCTTTTTGCGGGTCTCTGCCGTTCAGACTCCATTATTTTTTGCTTTCCATTGCCAGTTGCGCAAATAACTTGTTAAAATTGCAAGTTGCGCAACTTCTTCATTCATTTTCGTCATATCATTCCCGCTATACTACACAATGATACTAAATTTTCCCCGCCTGTGAATGGATACTTTTTACATTGTGGAGGATCCAAGAATTAACGCATCGCAGTTTGCTGATCCGGCTATATCATCCTCATAGATATTCATATGAGCGCTAACAACCCAATAGTATAACAACACAAACTGAATTTTGCAGCATCGTTAATTTTTTGTAAAACTTCCCCCAGCAGTTTGCCAAAGCACCCTCTGTATGATATATTTAGTATAGTAAAGTGCGGAGCCGCTCTTTTTCCGCATAATATTAAACTGTGCCCCACTGAAGAAGGAAGGGAGTGAGTGCGCTGAAGCACAAAGGCACCGCGGTACTGACCGCAAATCGAGTAAAGATCATCGAGAAAATACGGGAATCGGCTATTTCGGTACTTCCTATCGTCGTGATAGTTCTGGTGCTATGCCTGACCATTGCCCCTGTTGGCACCGATTTGTTACTCTGCTTTTTGATTGGCACTATTTTTGTTATCGTTGGCATGGGACTGTTCTCGCTGGGCGCGGAAGCCTCCATGACACCCATCGGAAACCGCATCGGTATGGCGCTGACCAAAACTCGTAACCTACCGTTGATCCTGATCGTCAGCTTTATGCTGGGCTTTGCCGTTACCATCGCCGAGCCTGACCTTCAGGTTCTGGCCGAGACAGTACCCCACATCAATAACACCATACTGTTGGTCACCGTTGGCATCGGCGTTGGATTTTTCCTTTCCGTATGCATGCTGCGCATCGTTACCGGCGTAAAGCTACGCTGGCTGCTTATTGCTTTTTACGGTGTAGTGTTTATCTTGGCCAGCTTTGCCGCACCAGATTTCCTTAGTGTAGCGTTTGATTCCGGCGGCGTAACCACCGGCCCTATGACCGTTCCTTTCATACTGGCACTAGGTGTCGGTGTCTCCTATATCCGAAGTGACGCCCGGGCAGAAGCTGACAGCTTTGGTCTGGTGGCGCTCTGCTCCATCGGACCTATTCTAGCTGTACTGATCCTCAGCTTCTTCTATACCGAAAGCAGCGGCGCTTTGGAGATCACTACTTCCTCCTTCGCCAATACTTCCGCCATTGGGGCTGCCTACCTGCATGACCTGCCCAAATACATGGGAGAAATGGCAATCGCACTGCTGCCCATCGTAGTCATCTTCTTCGCATTCCAATTCCTTACCTTGCATATGCCTCGCCGTAATCTGGCCAAAATCGTCATTGGTATCCTGTATACATATGTAGGACTAGTACTGTTCCTAACTGGCGTTAATGTTGGGTTCTCCACCCTGGGCGAGGTACTGGGCGCCGAGTTGGCTGACGGCTGGACGCGCTGGCTGCTCATTCCCCTTTCCATGCTGCTGGGTTGGTTCATCATCTCGGCGGAACCCGCCGTGGCAGTACTGGAGGCTCAAATCGAGGAGGTCAGCGCCGGCACTATTCCCGGCAGCGCCATCAAAACTAGCCTTTCCATTGCCATTGCGTTGGCCATGGGCTTTTCCATGCTGCGGGTACTTACCGGCATCTCTATCATGTGGTTCCTCATTCCTGGCTATGTCGTCGCTTTGGGGCTTTCCTTCTTCGTCCCCGATCTTTACACCGCCATTGCGTTTGACTCCGGCGGTGTGGCCTCCGGCCCCATGACAGCCACCTTTATGTTACAATTTATGATCGGTGCCTCCACCGTTGTGGGCGGCAATCCGCTCATCGATGCATTCGGCGTCGTTGCTATGGTTGCCATGATGCCCCTGATCTCCATTCAGATGGTCGGCTTTATTTACAGCCGCCGCACTGAGCCTGAGATTGCCCGCGAGCAGTATGGAGATGATGAAATCATTGAGCTGTGGGAGGTGAACCCGGTATGAATTACCTCATTTCTGTTGTCAATCCCGGCGCAATGGAGCGAGTATGTGAAATCGCCGCTGCACTGGACCTGCCCCAAACCGTAGCCGTGCTGGGGCACGGCACCGCCGCCAAAAGCATGCTGGATCTTCTTGGAATCGAATCCACTGAAAAGCGAATCATCATGACGGTGGCAAATTCCGAAAAGACCCAGCAGTTCATCAAAGACATGCGGCAGCAGCTTTACATCGGTATCCCCGGGCACGGCATTGTCATTGCCATCCCGATCAAAAGTGTGGGAGGAGGAAAAACCTTGGCATATCTGAATAACGGCGAGCAGCAACCCGCCCGCTATACCCCCGAGCTCAATGGGAAATATGAACTCATCGTGATTGTGGCCAATGAAGGCCGTACCGACCAGGTAATGAATGCGGCCCGCGCGGCCGGCGCCACTGGCGGCACTGTGCTACACGGCAAAGGCACCGGCAGCCAGAATCCAAAAAAGTTCTATAATGTATCCATCGCTTCGGAAAAGGAAGTGATTCTGATGGTAGCACAGAACGACCGCAAAGCTGCCATTATGCAATCGGTGCTGCATCATGCCGGTCCTGATAGCGAAGCCGGCGCTATCCTATTCTCACTGCCCGTTAGTGAGGTCGCTGGATTTGGACTGATGGAAGACTCTATTACCTAAACTGAACAAGAACCACAATACACCAAAAGAGCGAAGCCCTCACCGGACTCCGCTCTTTTTTATTCCTCTGTTTTCAGTAGCGGGGCCGCCTGTCGGTCTTCGGCAAACTTTTTATACTCCCCAGGGCCAACGCCGTATGTTTTGCGGAACAGTTTAATGAAATAACTAGATTCATAGTAACCCAACTCCCCTGCCGCCATACGCACTGTGCTTTCCGGTCTGGAGAGTAGCCTGCGGGCCTGTTCCATTTTTTCCATATTGATGTAGCCCACCACATTCATGCCGCTCTCGCTCTTAAAAAGCCTGCTGACATAGTTTTCGGTCATATGCACCGTTTCGCTTATCATCTCCAGGGAGATGAACAACTTCTTTGGTGCGCTGGGTGCCCCTAACTACATCAAGGGCTTCTACTCCCTGAAAGGCCCGAAGGAGCAGAAACGCGGCTTTACCATGATTATGAGTATCGTCTGTGTTATCGAAGTCTGCATCATCGTCATCGGCCTGTGCGGCAAGGTTCTGTTCCCCGATCTGGCCTCCCCGGATCAGACCGTATTTATGATGATCGACAGTCTGCTGCCTCCTGTCCTGGGCGGTTTGGTGCTGGCAGCGCTGGCAGCCGCTATGATGTCCACCATGGATGGCCTGCTGCTGATGTGCGCTTCCACCGTGGAAAATGACATTCTGGTCCGCACCTTCAATAAAAATCTTAATGAAAAACAGCGCATGACCGTTGCACGCATCACTGTGCTCGTCATCGGCGCCATTTCCATCGTTTGGGGCCTCAATCCCCCGAGATGCTGGCTCTGCTGATGTATCCTGCCTGGGGTATTCTGGGTCTTTCCTTCGCGCTGTGTTTCTATGGCGGCCTGTACTGGAAGCGTCTCAATGCTCCCGGTATCTGCGCCGGTATGGTGGCTGGTGCCGGCATGTTCCTCATTGGTTCCGCTACCGGTTGGTCTCCCCTAGGCTTTGCTCCCATCCAGATCGGCCTTATCTCGCTGATCATCGTCACTCTCATCGTGACCTACGCCACCAAGCCCACCTCAGCCGAAACGCTCGAAAAGTTCTTCCCGGCCAAGGTAAAAGCCAAGTAATCTTCTCACCATTCCATATGGTGTTTGACCCCCTCAATATTGGTGCAAAGTCCCCACACATGTGGGGATTTTGTGCTATTGACAAAGCCCTTGCAAAAAGTGAAAATAAAGGTAGTTTGTTTGCCAAAGGAGGGAACGCCATGCCGATCGGCTGGTGGATTGCCATTGCCATCCAGGCTGCTGTATTCATTGCCATGCTTTTGGTTCGCCGCCGTATCTGAATCGGCCGGCGGTTTATGACGGAAAGGAACCCGCACTATGAATTACATTGTACAGGCTGTGATACTTGTCTACTTCGTTGGGATGTTCGCGCTCGGCATTCTGGGCGAGCAGCGTACCAAGGATACCGCAGACTACTATGTGGCCGGCCGCCAGGTCAATGGCTTTTTTGCCGGAATTGTATATACCACCAGTTTGGTCAGCGCCGGGGCCCTGGTCGGCTGGGTCAGCCAGGCCTGGCAGTGGGGCATTTACTTTATCTATGCCGCCAGCGCCGTCGCTGTGGCTACCTTTCTTTGCTGGTGGCTGCTGGGGCGCAAACTCTGTACCTGCTCCCGTGATCTCAATCTTTTCACTGTCCCGGATTTTCTGGAAAAACGCTTTGAAAGCCGCACCGCCCGTCTCATTGCTTCGCTGCTTATCATTACCTTTTCCGTCCCGCTGCTGGTAACCCAATTTGCCGCCATTGGCATCCTTTTTAATGTCACCACCGGGCTTTCTTACAGTGCTGCGGTCATTTGTTTTGGCATCATTGTGTTCCTGTATGTCTCCTTCGGCGGCTATTATGCCGTTGTTTATACCGATGTTGCCCAAGGCCTTTTGATCCTGCTGGGCGTCATCATCCTGCTGACCGCCTCGGTCCACCGAGTTGGGCCATCCCCGCAGCTGCAGTACCAGCAGATCTTTCCCCATGGCTTCATCTCCTGGCCGGGTGCCGACTCCCCCATTACTCCCTCTTTCTTGGTTGCCTTCATTCTGCTCACCTTTTTTGGGGCGCTGGGCGGTCCCAATTATATCCGCGGCTTTTACTCCATCCGCAACCGTCGCGCTTTTCGTCAAGGCTTTACCATCACCGTTTCCATCGTGGTCGTGCTGGAGATCTGTATTGTCCTGCTGGGACTGTACGGGCGCATTATTTTCCCGGAAATCGATACCGCCGATAATGTGGTCTACTACATGATCCAATCTCTGCTGCCACCCTTACTGGCAGGTATCGCACTGGCCGGGCTATCGGCCGCCGTTATGTCTACTGTAGATTCCCTGTTGATCCAGTGCGCCTCCACCGTGGAAAACGATATCCTCACCAAGACCTTTCGACTGGGGCTTTCGGAGCGTCGCCGTATCTCCATTGCCCGTGCCACTGTTGCTATTATCGGCGGTATCTGTGTATTTTGGGGGCTTAATCCCCCCGAATACCTTGCCTTCCTGATGTACCCCGCCTGGGGTGCCCTGGGGCTATCCTTTGCCTGGGTATTCTTCCTAGGACTATACTGGCGGCGGTTCAATAAGACTGGTGCCATCACCTCCATGGTCACCTCTTCTGTTACTTTCGTTGTGTGGAATGCCCTCGGGAATCCTTTGGGCATCTATCACATTCAAATGGCGCTGCTTGTCTCGGTACCGGCCACTCTTATTGCGACCTTGCTTACACCCCCACCCCGCACCGAAACTCTCTCTCCCTTCTTCGCCCCCTCCAAAGTCCCCTGATCGGGGACTTTTTCATTTTTCTTCTTGACATTTCAGTTCAAAGTGATATCATAAAGATATCATCTATAAGGAGTGACTTTAATGACAGAAAAAATCCTCACCAATAAAAAGCACGGCATGGCTATGCTTATATTCTTCCTGCTGCTCATGGCCGCAGCCATCGTTATGGTCGTCATCGGAGCCATGCGCAATATAATTGCCCTCATTCTTCCCGGCATCGTTATTCTTTGCTTTATCTGGATTCCCATGATGGGGCTTAAAATCCTCAAGCCGCAGGAAGCCTTAGTGCTCACCCTGTTCGGCCACTACTATGGCACCCTGAAAGGTGAAGGCTACTACTATGTCAACCCCTTCTGTACCGGCGTCAATCCTGCTGCCAAGACACGGCTGAGCCAGAGCGGCGATGTCAAAACACTGGGTGTAAAGGCCACCACCGGCGATAACACCACCTCCATTGAAGTAGACACCACCGGCAAAAAGCTCTCGCTCAAGATCATGACCCTCAGCAATAACCGCCAGAAGATCAATGACTGCCTGGGAAATCCCGTGGAAATCGGCATTGCTGTCACCTGGCGCATTATCGATACCGCCAAGGCTGTTTTTAATGTGGATAACTACAAAGAATACCTTTCCCTGCAGTGCGATAGCGCCCTGCGCAATATCGTGCGTCTGTACCCCTACGATGTTGCTCCCAATGTAGATACCACCGGCGACGGCGTTGCCGATGACGGCAGCCTGCGCGGCTCCAGCGAGATCGTTGCCGCCCGCATCCGCGATGAGATCCAGCAGCGGGTGGCGGAAGCCGGTATTGAGATCATCGAAGCCCGCATCACCTACCTGGCCTACGCTACCGAGATCGCAGCCGTCATGCTGCAGCGCCAGCAGGCGTCCGCCATCATTGATGCCCGCAAGATGATCGTAGACGGTGCGGTAGGCATGGTGGAAATGGCATTGGAGCGTCTTTCCGAAAGCGGCATGGTGGAGCTGGATGAGGAACGCAAAGCCGCCATGGTCAGCAATCTTTTGGTGGTGCTGTGCGGCAACCACGATGCCCAGCCGGTCGTCAATTCCGGCAGCCTGTACTGATCTGCCATGAGTGATAACCAGAAAAAGCAGGTACCGCTGCGCCTCTCTCCCAAGCTGTACGCCGCAATCGCAGCATGGGCGGAGGACGACTTCCGGTCGGTCAACGGGCAGATCGAGTATCTGCTGACCGAGTGCGTGCGCCAGCGAAAGAAAAACGGAAAATATGTCTCCGATGAAATCGATGTCCCACCGGAGCTGGATATCGAATAACCACCCCGCCGCAGCAAATCGACCCGCCGCAGCATCTCTGCCGTGACGGGTCGTTTTGTTCTGTTATTGCTCGTTTTCCTGCCAGCCCTTGCAGACATCCACCCACGCCAGCGCACCGGAAAGGGCATACAGCTCCTCGCAGGTCAGCTCTATGGCGCTGTTGCTGCTGCCGCAGGCGGGAAACACTGTGGAAAAGCGTCGCAGCGAATGATCCAGGCAGGTTTTCACCCCGGCCTTTACCGCAAAGGGGCATACCCCGCCCACTGCATGGCCGATCAGCTCCACTGCCTCCTCCGGGGTCAGCATCTTGGCCTTGCAGCCGAAGGTCTCCTTGAATTTATGGTTATCGATTTTGGCGTCCCCGGCCGTTACCACCAGCAGCGGGCCGTCCGGCGTCATAAAGGAAAGTGTTTTGGCGATGCGGGCCGGAATGACCCCCACCGTTTGGGCGGCCAGCTCCACCGTTGCACTGGAGGTATCAAATTCCAGCACCCGATCCTCCATTCCCCTTGCCGCAAAAAACGCTTTCACTTCCCGAATTGACATAATCGACTCCTCCGTTTACATCATAATGTACCTATCATAGCCCCCCGGCGGAATTTGTCAAGCGTTGTCGGCATATTTTCCCGCAAAAGGTCTTGACTCCCACCGCATTTCACGGTAAAATAGATAGGCATCCAAAAGTAATGCAGGCATAGTTCATCGGTAGAATAACGGCTTCCCAAGCCGTGGAGGCGGGTTCGATTCCCGTTGCCTGCTCCAAATAAAAAGACCGCCGCAGGCGGCCTTTTTATTTGGAGCAGAGGGGAACGCTTACTTTTTTGCAGAGTACAATTGCCTGCCCTGATTAAACGCGAAAGGGGAACCGCAAAGGTTCCCCTTTCACACTTTCCTCTCCTTGCTATGCCAAAAGCCCATGCCACCACATGGGGCGTTTTTTCTCTTGGAGCAATATACCTTACAGCAGATAATCTTCTAATGGCACCGCCGGTTTTCGCCGCAGGATAGGCACATTTCCCAAATAATATCCCCGCATTTTCACCGATTGTTGCAAAAAAACTATTGACACCGTCCGTCTGCGATGCTAATATTAGTGCATTAAAGCGACAACACTGCTGTGAAAACGGAGGAAAGGAGAAAGCTGCAATGAAACAGAACTGCTTTATGATGATGGCTATGATGATGCGCATGTGCGGTATGCGCACTTTTTCCGATGCAACTTTTTCCGATAGCTCCATCATCACAGATTAAAAACATCGCGCCATCCATGGGCGCGGCCATCATTTGTTTTTAACCGGGAGACTTCATCGGAAAGTCACCCGGTTTTTGTTTTACCCATATCTTTAGCGAAAGGAACCTCACCCATGAACCTGTATTACGAAGATCTGGTAAGGGCGAACCACCTGCTGGGGCGAATGTGACCTTATTCCCGCCCCTGCTCCGTTCACCCACAACCAAACATCTTGTAAGATAAAAGAAAGGACATTTACCATGAAAAAGACTTTGAAAGCTGTTCTGGCCGCTCTGCTCGTCGTTTGCCTGCTGCTGCCCCTGGCTGCCTGCGGCAACAATGCCACTACCGAAACCAAGCTCAAGATCGCTATCCCGAATGACACCACCAATGAAGCCCGCGCGCTGCTGCTGCTGCAGGATCAGGGCTACATCAAGCTGAAGGACGGTGCCGGCATCACCGCCACTATCCTGGATATCGTAGAAAACCCCAAGAACATTGAGTTCAGCGAAGTAGAGGCTGCCCAGCTGCCCAACCTGCTGCCCGATGTTGACTATGCTGTCATCAATTCCAACTACGCCATCTCCGCCGGCCTTAATCCCACCAAGGATGCCCTGGCACTGGAAGGCTCCTCCTCCGCCTATGCCAACATTCTGGCGGTAAAGGAAGGCAATGAAAATGAACCCCTCATCAAGGCCCTCATCGCCGCCCTCTCCAGCAAGCAGGTTGCCGATTACATCACCGAAAAGTATGATGGCTCCGTTGTTTCTGTTGTAGAAAACCCTGGCGATGGCTATGATGCCGACCTCGATTACGCTGCTCTGGCCGGTCAGACTATCTCCGTTGCCGCTTCCCCCGCTCCCCACGCTGAGATCCTGGCTGTTGCCAAGGAAATTCTGGCCGCGAAGGACATCACCCTGGATATCCAGGAGTACAGCGACTATGTTATCCCCAATAATGTTGTAGAGGACGGCACCGTCCTGGCCAACTACTTCCAGCACACCCCTTACCTCGATGACTTCAACGCCGAAAACGGCACTCACATCGTTTCTGTTCTCTCTGTCCATGTGGAGCCTCTCGGCCTCTACGGCGGCAAGCAATCCACTCTGGATGCCCTTAAATAATTGAAACGAACTGGGGATTGAAAAAGTATGATCGAGATCAAAAATCTGTATAAGACCTATTCCCTAACGGATGGCAGTGTGGAGGCCCTCAAAAATGTTTCTCTTTCCATCCCGGATGGCGATGTCTTTGGAATCATCGGCATGAGCGGTGCCGGCAAAAGCACCCTAGTGCGCTGCATCAATATGCTGGAACGCCCTACCGCCGGCAGCGTGGTCATCGATGGCAAGGACCTGACCAAAATGACCGAAAAAGAGCTGCGAGCCGAGCGCCAAAGCATCACCATGATCTTTCAAGGCTTCAACCTGCTGATGCAGAAAAACTGCCTGCGCAATGTTTGCTTCCCGCTGGAACTGGCTGGTGTAAAAAAGGCCGAAGCCACCAAAAAGGCGCAGTCACTGCTGGAGCTGGTGGGCTTGGGCGATAAAGCCTCGGCCTACCCTGCCCAGCTTTCCGGCGGCCAGCAGCAGCGTGTCGCCATCGCGCGGGCGTTGGCCACCAACCCCAAGGTGCTGCTGTGCGATGAAGCCACCAGTGCTCTCGATCCCAAGACCACCAATGCCATCCTGGAGCTCATCCGGGAGATCAACCAAAAGCTTGGCATCACTGTCATTATCATCACCCATCAGATGAGCGTGGTGGAATCCACCTGCCGTCATGTGGCCATCTTGGAGGAAGGCCAGGTGGTGGAGCAGGGCGAAGTTAGTGCAGTATTCTCCCACCCCAAATCGGAAGCCGCCCGCCGGCTGGTCTTCCCGGAGGGTAACCCGGAAAGCCTGCTGTGCTCCCTGCCCGGTTCCCGGCTCATTCGTGTGGTGTTCAATGGGGCCGATGCCACCGGCAAGCCCATCATTGCCCGCATGGCCACCGAGATCGGCGTGGAAGCCAATATTGCCTATGCTTCCACCCGCAGCATCGAGGGCCGCGCCTACGGCTCCATGCTGCTTTCCATTGAAGATAAAAACGACGATCTGGCCCGTGCCATCGGCTATCTTACACAGGATGGCGATATTACCGCCCAGGAGGTGACCCAGTATGCTGAATAATCTCTTTTCCGCTGAGGTACTGCAGGAAACACTCTCCATTGTTCAGGGGCAGTTCCTGCTGGCCTTCTGGGAGACGCTGTATGTCACCATTGCGGCCATGTTCTTTGCCGTGGTCATCGGTCTGCCGCTGGGTGTCATCCTGGTTGTGGGCGAAAAGGGCGGCCTGGCCCCCCTGCCTGGTTGGTTGATGAAAACCATCAATGTCATCATCAATCTGCTGCGTTCTGTCCCCTTCCTTATCCTTATGATCCTGCTGTTCCCCTTCACCCGGGCCGTTGTGGGCACCGCAGTGGGTACCGTTGCCTCCATTGTGCCGCTGGTCGTGGCTGCCTTTCCCTTTGTGGCCCGCCTGGTGGAAAGCAGCCTGCGAGAGCTCAATCCCAATATCATCGAAATGTCCCGCAGTATGGGCGCTTCCCCCATGCAGACCATCATTAAGGTCATGATCCCGGAGGCGATGCCCTCCCTCATCTCCAATGCCACCATCGCCATCACCACCATTTTAGGCTACACCGCCATGAGTGGTATCGTGGGCGGCGGCGGGCTGGGCAAGATTGCCATTAACTACGGCTATTACCGCTACAAGTATCTGGTCATGCTGCTGGCTGTTATCCTGCTCATCGTTATCGTGCAGGTATTTCAAAGTGTCGGCACCCACCTTTCGGTCAAGCTGGATAAGCGCCTGAAGCAAAATCACTAAGTAATCTCCTCTCTTCTTTTTCTTCCCTATATAAAACCTCCGGGATCTCACCGATCCCGGAGGTTTTCTTTTGGGTAATTATCCGTTTCAAAAAGAACAAATGTTTCATGTGAAACATTTTCAGCCGCAGCCTTTAGTAGTGGTAGCGCTGCCGCTTGGCCAGCAGAAAGACCGCCGAAACGATAGCCGCCAGTACCTCGGAAACTGTGATCGCCCACCAAATACCGTCGATATCTAAAAACAGCGGAAGAATGATAACCGAGGATGCCTGGAACACCAGCACACGCAAAAAGGAGATAAGCGCCGAAACAGCGCCGTTGCCCAGCGCTGTAAAGAACCCGGAGCAGAAGATATTAAAGCCCGCCAGCAGGAAGGAAAACGCAAACAACTGGAACGCGTGCTTCGTCAGCGCAAACAGGCTCTCATCAAATCCGACAAACACATAGGCAAAGGGAGCCGCGGCCGCAATGGCCAACGCTGTCAGCGCCACACCCACCGTAAGGGCCAGCGTCACGCTTTTACGCAGGAGATTTTTCAGCTCGGTGTGATCCTGCGCACCGTAATGGTAGCTGACAATAGGCGCCGCGCCGATGGAATACCCGATGGAAATGGCAATAAAGATAAACTGCACATACATCAGCACACCATAGGCGGAAACACCGTCCTCCCCGATGTACTTGAGCAGCTGAAAATTATACAGCATACTCACCAGCGAGGTAGCGATATTGGACATCATCTCGGAGGAGCCGTTGCCGCATGCCTTTAGGATCGGTTTTATCTCCAGCGATGGCTTTTTCTCCAGCTGCAGCAGGCTGCCGTTCGTCCGCAGGAAGTAGATAAGAGGCAGCACACCGCCCACCACTTGTCCAAGGCCGGTGGCCAGCGCCGCGCCTGCCAGCCCCCATCGAAAGCCCGCGATAAACACGGCATCCAGCACGGCATTGGTCAGGCCGGCTGCGACTGTCACAAAAAGTCCCAGCTTTGGCTTTTCCGCCGCCGCTAAAAAGCTTTGGAAAACATTTTGCAGCATAAAGGCAGCGGTAAACGCAATGGTAACACGCCCATACACCACACAGCCCTCTATCATTTCCGGGGTAGCCCCCAGCAGCACACACACCGGGCGGATAACGGCAATACCGATCACCGTAAGGATCACACCCAGAAAAACGGTAAAGCTCACCATGGTGGTGAAGGTATGGTTCGCCTTTTGCTTATTGCCCTGGCCCAGCTGCTGCGCCACCAACGCTGTACCGCCGGTTCCTATCATAAATCCGGCCCCGCCCAGCACCATGATAAACGGGAACACGAAATTGAGCGCCGCAAATTCGGTCTTGCCCACTACATTGGAAACAAACAGTCCATCTACTACACCATAGATGGATGTGAAAATCATCATAATAATGGTCGGCATGGTAAAGCGGATCAGTCGGCCGTAGCTGAAATGGTCGGAAAGCCGGATGGGCTCCCGTGCGCCATTTCTTCTCTCTGCGTTCATTTTACTCTACTCTCCAAATTCTTTTTTCAGATTTCCGGCAGTCCTCTCTGCCAAATCATATGATTCGTGTACCAACGGACAGTGGCGCATTATAGCACAGATATCAGCATCTTGCAGGTTTTGTCTTTCAACAGGATACAGGCGCCCCTCTGACGGTCCTGCTGGCGATTGATCACCGCCAGCTCTCCCCCCGCTTTGGAGCGCCTTTTATTCTTTTTATTCAGGAAAGACCAGCTCGTATGCTCCCGCTGGACGGATGGTAAGCGCAGTGCAGCTTCTTTCGCCAAAAGCCCCTCTCATCACTCGCAGGAAGCGTTCCTCCCGCTCCTGCGGCACCAGTGCCTGTACTGTACCGGCAAAGCCGCCGCCGTGTACCCGCCAGCCGCCGCAGCCGGTCAATTCCCGCCGGCATAGCGAAAGTGCCAGTGCCAACCCTCGTTCATTCGGGTCAGCTGGGTAGATGTTCTGCAGCTTCTCCATCGAGGATTCCCCACTGGCCAGCATCTCCTCCAGGTAATGCTCCGCAGTGGGTTCCCGCAGAGCTGCCGCCAGCCGGGGCACCCGTTCGTTTTCCTCAAAGAAGTGCATCGCACGAAGGATCGCACGGTCGCTCACCTTGCCGCGCAGGCCGGGCAGCCCCGCGTAAAATTCCGCCGGGTCTACCTCCCGCAGCACTCGGCAGCCAAACTGCGCTGCCACCGCTCTCATCTCCCGCGGGATGGCCGTGTAATCCTCAGTCAGGTCGGCATGGCTCCCACCGGTATTCACCACATACATCGTCATACCCCAGCGGGCAAAGTCGCAGGGCAGGCGCTCCACAATAGGGGCCTTCGGGCAAAGAAAATCAATGGCAACCGCGCTGCCCACCGCCGAAGCGGTCTGGTCCATCAGGCCGCAGGGCTTACCAAAGTACTCATTTTCGGCATACTGGCCTATGCGCGCCAGTGCCACCGGCGGAATGGCCCCATCATTATACAGGGCATTCTGGATTTGCCCCAGCAGCAGCTCAAAAGCCGCCGAGGAGGACAGCCCGGAACCGGTGGGAACAACGGAATCGGTCACACCGGCAAAGCCGCCGGCCGCATACCCCTGCTGCCGCAGCCCGGCAAAGACACCTCTTATCATGGAGGGGGAATGGCCCCGCTCCTTTTCGTAATGGGTCAGGTCGCGCCAGTCCAGCGGGGCCAGCGGGTGGCTCTTGCTGCCTATCTCCACCGGTCCCTCCTTTTGCGGAGATACGATAGCCAGCTTGTCCAGCGTAACAGCAGCAGCCAGCACCCGGCCCTGCTGGTGGTCGGTGTGGTTGCCGCCCAGCTCGGTGCGGCCCGGTGCCGAAAAGATGCGCACCTCTTCCCTTTCCCCATACAGCCTGGTAAACTGCTCCAGCAGGCGCAAACAGCGGTCCCGTTGCGGCAGCGGGTCATCGCTCACATACAGCCGGCGCAGTGCCTCATCGCAGGCGCCGCTTTGCAGGGCTTTTTTCCATTGGGCCGCAGTTGGCATCGTTCGTTCCTCCGTCAGTTCAGGGTAAAGCGCATCAGCACCGGGTTGTGGTCGGAATAAGTAAACCCGGTCTGCACATTCTCCAGGTAGGTCACCGTCACATTGTCGCTTACCAGGAAGCCATCCACAATAATGGTGAAGTTCCCCTCCTCATAGGGGATATCGCAGTTGCGGCAGGTGGGCTCCACCTTGCCGTCGGTATAGTTATCACAGCGGGTCAGTCCCTCTGGCAGCATCTCCGCAGGGAAGGGCTGCGCCCAGCCAAAGTCGGTCATCTCACCGCCATTCAGCACCTGGGTGGAGTTCCCGGTAAAATCATGGTTGAAATCGCCGCCGCACACCACATAGTTGCCCTTCTGGTATTCGGCCAGCATATCGCCAAACAGCATATTCATCTGCGCGGCCCTTATTTCATCGCTGCCGCCATAGGCCGAAAGGTGCACATTAAAGAGCACAAGCTCCTTCCCGTTTTCCGTGGGCACCCGGCTGATGGTATAGCACCGGTCCAGGTCAAGAAACTTGGAAAAGCCGGTGGAAATGGGCAGGCTGCGCCGCAGCGCACCGGTGATGCCGACACTGCTGAAGGTCACCATGCTGCTGTTGGAGCTGCCATGCGGCTGTGTCAGCGGATACATGAGGAACGCTGAATGGTAATTGACGGCATCCACCTCCGCCATCTGCGGGAAAGCCGCCCGCAGGATCTCCTGCTCATCGATATGGTAGCTGCGGGTGGAGTCAAAATCTACCTCCTGGAACAGGATAAAATCCGGCTCCAAGGAGGAAACCTCCTCTGCTGCCGCATTGATGCATTCGATCACACTTTCGGGGCTTTTTGCCCAGGATTCCACCCCACCATCCATAAAGAAGGTGAAATCATCGGTATAGGCGCCAAAGCCGACATTCTGCGTCACGATGGCATATTCCTCGCCCAGCCGCACCGCCAGGTCAGTCTCCTGGGGATTGCGGATCTCTAGCTCCTGGTTATCGGGGATGCGGTCATAGCTCAGCATCACATATCCCACATAGATAATGACCACCGCCAGCAGCACCGCCAGCAGAATCAAAAGCGCTTTCAGCAGTTTTCTCATGTTTCTTCTCCTCCCCACTTTCGTGGTTTGTTTTACAGCAGCTCCAACAAATCCTCTTCCTCCAGCGGCTCCGCCTTGGCCGTGTCATTTTCCCGGTAGCCAGTCATAATGACCCTAAACAGTTCCTTGGTGGAAGGCGGCGTATAGCTGATGGCATTGGCACCGGCCTCTATCGTTTCCAAGATAGACTCCTCGGTGGGGCCGCCGGTGGCAATCATAGGCACATCGGGGAACTTCTCCCGGATCTTCCGCACCACCCCGGCGGTACGCTCGGCAGCGGAAACATTCAGGACCGAAGCACCGGCCGCCAGTCTTGCCGCGATATCATAATTTTCACTGGTCACGGTGGCGATGATGGGGATATCCACCACTTTTTTCATCGTTTCCACCGTCTGGTTGCGCATGGGTGCGTTCACCACCACACCAAAGGCACCCTGCGCCTCGGCATCCTTGGCCAGCATCACGCTGCGTATGCCGTCGGTAACGCCGCCGCCCACCCCGCACACCACGGGGATGGAGGAAGCGGAAATGATGGCGTCCATAATGACCTGCTGCGGTGTAAAGGGGTAAACCGCCAGCACCGCATCGGCATTACAGTTGCGGATGATGGCAATATCGGTGGTGAAGATCAGCGACTTCATCCGTCTGCCCATAATGATAATCCCACTGGCCCGGCGGATGACCGAGGGCAGGGCAAGGCTGTTATGATCCCGCAGCGCACTGTGGATAAAGGCTGGGGGCTGTCTATGTTCTTTCTGGCTCATGGGGTTCCTCCTTTGGGGTTGGGGTCGCTGGGTTTATATTTTATTTATTATACCATATTATCCAATAAAAAGAAAGCCCGGAGGGTGGCATCTCTCCGGGCATCTTCCGCTATTTGTGATAATTTTCCGTTAAGACTCAGCTTAATAGAAAGTGGCAACCTCCTGCTCCGGTTCCTCAGCCGGGATGCAGGCGCTGACCGCCAGCACCGGGCCGCGCTTGCCGTACACAGTGCTGTACTGGATATTCACATTGGCTGTCACGGTATACCAGCCGCCATTTTCCAGCTTTTCGGGGGGATAGCCGGTACAGGCCAGTCCCATAAAGGTGATATCCTCCACGCAGCAGGTCATCACATGTCGCCCGCACACAAAGCAGTTTTTCAGGCTGCGGTGCTTGGTGACCACCCGCCCCTTGAACCGTACCGTTTTGCCCTGATATTTTTCCATTTCCTCGGTCAGGTCACGGTACCATACGGCAAAATCATTATCCCCTATTTCGATCACCGGGGCGTTGATATCAAAGGGCAGCGGATCCTCTATCTCGTCATAATCAAAGCTGCCGTCCACATAGTCATAGCCGATATCGGTCCGGCGGCTCACCCCTCTTATCACCTTGTGGATCTCCATTTTATCGGCGCCCACCGGTGCGCGGTTCAGCAGCACCATTTCGCAGCTGGTCAGCTTATCCACCATCAGGCTGCGCATATTGGTATTGTAGCTCAAAAAGGTATTGTAGTCCGCCAGCATGACCTCCTGATAGATCATCCAGCCCTGCGGCATCTGCTCATACAGTCTTTGCAGCAGCCACATTCCGTTATATTCTATCACTACCCTGTCCACCCGGTGGATCTTCTGCCATTCTCCCAGCTTTTCGGCGGTCAGCTCCTCCTCGCTTTCGATGGGCAGGATATGCACATTTTTCATCAGCGGGTGGGAAAGGTCGTACTCCTCCTCGCCCTCCTCGCACAGCACCAGCAGGGTATGCTCCCCGGCATTGAATTTCTTATCCTCCAGCGTTTCCCGGATAAAGCGGGTCTTGCCACCCTCCAGAAAACCAGTGAACAGATAAACCGGGATCTCAACAGCCTTTGCCATTTTCATTCCCTCCGTGATCAGTCAAGATGGAACAGCGAGGTCAGGGCGTTCTCCTTCAGCTCGGCACCGATGACGCACAAACGGCCGGTCACACCGGCAGCACCGGTGCGTACCTCCACCTCACCGGGGACATAGTCAAAGTGCAGCCACCTGCCGTCCGTACCGGCTACAATGCCCTTGGCCCGCAGCACCTGGCCGTAGTCGCCGGTATCCAGGGCTTCCAGCGCGGCAGCCAGCTCCTGCTTCCCGTAGGGGTGGGCGGTCTCTTTACCCCAGCTGGTAAATACCTCATCGGCATGGTGATGATGGTGATGGTGGTCATGTTCATGGCAGCCGCAGCCGCACTCATCGTCGTCCTCATCGTGATGGTGGTGATGCTCGTGGTCATGGTCGTGATCGTGGCAGCCACAGCCGCACTCATCGTCATCCTCGTCGTGATGGTGGTGATGCTCATGCTCGTGGTCATGGTCATGGTCGTGGCAGCCGCAGCCACACTCATCGTCGTCATGATGATGGTGCTCGTGCTCCTGCTCCTCGGCCAGCTCCTCCAGAGCAGCCGCCAGGGTATCCCGGCGTTCCATGGCCGCCAGCAGCTGCTTGCCGTCCAGTTCGTCCCAAGGGGTCGTCACAATGGTGGCGGTGGGGTTCTTCTCCCGCAGCAGGGCCACACAGGCATCCAGCTTTTCCTGGCTCATCCCAGCCGTACGGCTCAAAATAATGGCGCTGGCATGCTCCACCTGGTTATTGAAGAACTCACCGAAGTTTCTCATATACATCTTGGCCTTGGTGGCATCCACCACGGTGGTAAAACCGTTCAGCACCACATCGTGCATTTCCAGGTTCTGCACCGCCCGGATGACATCGCTGAGTTTGCCCACACCGGAGGGTTCAATGAGGATACGGTCGGGGTGATAGGTATCCATCACCTGCTGCAGCGCCTTGCCGAAATCGCCCACCAGACTGCAGCAGATGCAGCCGCTGTTCATTTCGGTAATGTTAATACCCGCTTCCTGCAAAAAGCCGCCGTCAATGCCGATCTCACCAAACTCATTTTCAATGAGGACAAGCTGTTCGCCGGTATAAGCCTCAGCGATCAGCTTCTTGATAAGCGTCGTCTTGCCTGCGCCCAAAAAGCCGGAGAAAATATCAATTTTAGTCATAAAAGCATCTTCTTTCTATGAGAATTATTTGCCGATATAGTATTATACTACTTTTGTCAACTTTCTGCAATATCTCAGCATATCCCATTTCGCATATCACTTTCCAATAATAAGCACAACTTTTATATAGCGAAAGGGTCACGGGATATCCCTATCCCATGACCCTCCCCACACTCTTGCTTCTATCGGGGTTATATTTCATCATCTTCGGTCTTTTCCTCGGGCAAAACAATCCCCTGTGCGGCGAAGTACTCCAAAAGAAAATCAACAAATTCCTGCAGAGCTGAAGAATGAGGAAGATTCTTATTCCAAACGGCTTTTACTGCACTGTTCTGTGGCGGATTAAACGGCAGTACTGCAACATCATCCCAGTCCCTCACAAGATTCTGTGGAAGTAATGCACATAGTATACCTTTGGACACTGCTTCCCTAATAAGGGAGCTGGTGTTGGTGCACAAGCGGATCTGCAGCGGCCAATCTACCGGCAGCTTACTGTTCAGCACTGCAATAGGGCGCTGACGGATATCCAAGAAAGTCACTGAATCCTGCTGTGCCAGCGGATCATTTAATGAAGTGCAAAATATGTTTGCTGTTGGATAGATATTAATGGATTCCATTGCATGAAAGCGCTCTTTAATATCTAAAGGAGTCAATACAATATCTATGCTGCCATCATTTAACCTTTTAATTGCATCGTAACTGGAAATCTCCAGCACAGAGAGTTTAATGTGTGGGTGCCTTTTCTTGAGCGCTTCATACATCTCCAGCGGGAAAACATTCCAGCAGGAAATTGCAAGACCCACCGTTAAGGAATGATTTTCTCCCGTTTCCTTGAGACTGCTGATTTGTGCCAATAGCGCCGAATAAAATCCCTTAAATTGCGAAAGCAAGTTACGGAGTGTCTTTCCATATTCGGTCAGCTCCATACCATTTCGCCCACGCACAAACAACTGAATGTCCAATTCATCTTCCAGTTCTTGTATCGCTCGCGAAATTACCGAGCGGGAAACATATAATTGCTGGGCAGCAGCAGTCACATTCCCTGCTTGACATACCGCTTCGTAAAATTCAATCTGTTTGAGGGTCACTGTCATCAACTCCTAAACTCTTGATAATCTTCTGCGGGTGATTAACGATGAAATACAAATACAATATTGCATTTGTATTATAACATTAATATGGAAGCAGGCGCAAGTATCAACTGTTTTTCAGGAGAGGATCATACACCATAAAGGCAGTAGCCAACAGTGTATATACCCCCATTAGGACATAGATCGGTGTAAACAGCTTTTCCCCCGTTATGCTTCCCAGCATATTTAAATAATAAGCCGATGCAAATCCGCCTAAATTGCTTACACCGGTTACAATTGCAATCGCAAGAGAAGATTGGTTGGGCGAAATATACATTCCCAATATGGCATAAGCTGATGTGATCAACAAAACGGAGGTCATTCCCATTATAGCAGATCCAATCATTAGAATTTCCGTCTGTTTTGCAAAGCCTAATATACCAGCACCTGCAGCGGCAATAAAGTATCCAAATACAAGAGTAAGCCGTTTTAGCTTATAAAAAATCTTTCCAAAGAAAAACCCAATGAGACAACCACTGGCACTATAAAGAGAAAGTGCTGTCGCTGCCACGGTGGCGCCTCCGGCATGGCGATGTTCAAACAACAATGAGATATTCATCAGGATAGGATAACTAACCAGCTGCTGCAGAAATAGCAGAAAAGCAGTAAGGGCGGTTGCGATCCTGCCTCGATGATCAAATCCTGCCGATTTAAGTAGTGAATGCCGATAACCGTTTGGTACCTCTGCTGTTACTGTCGGAGCACAGCAGCTTTCTTCCGGCTCTGGTTGGAACACCAAAAGAAGCAGGCTGAATAAACCGAGTAGATGCGCTAAAAAAGTATAGTTCCAGCCATACTCTGCCAACGAGCCAGCTACCATTTGTAAAAGAACTCCCCCAAAATTACTGATAAGATTACCATAGCCCAACATATCGGCTTGTTCTTTTCCGGTATAGTACTGCATAACAAGCGCATTTCCCAATGAGGCACGCAGACCTACGCCAATGCCAAAAACGGCACGGCAAATCAACAATACTGTAAAGCTTTCAGTTAAAAAGAAAGGTGCGATACCGCCTATCAAAAACAGAAGGATCCCTACAAGAGAGATCGTCCTATAACGAATCTTTTTGCCGGCAACGGCGCCAGCCCACAGGGTAGTCGGAACGATAAACAATGTAGGCAGCGTAGAAATCAGCGCATAATTATTTGACGGAAATTGTGCAGCCAGTTTAGCCATAGCAGGAGAAACCGTTGCAACCCCCATTGATGTAAAAAAAATCGCAAGCAGTGAGATCGACTGTAATGGTGAAAGAACCCCTTTTTTTGTAAAAACAAACATATATATACTTTACCCTTAGTAAATTTGAATGAACGGTGGTACCGAACATACAAATAGGGAAAAGCCCATGCATCAGCCATAGGCTTTTCCCTATTGTATTCTATTGGATCATCGTTCACATCGTCCGCAATTATCACAGTAGCCCTTTGTCTTGCAAGCTGGCAGGTGTAGTATTTCATAGAAGTCTTCAGCAGAAAGACCCGGCGTTCCGCCGTCAGAAACATCTTTTGAAGTCGGCTCCTTGGGCTTTTTCTCGTCATGGTCAGTCATGATGATACCTCATTTCATGTGAAATCTTCTATAAAAATGATACAATCGACCGTCCACTGCTGCAAATCGCAAACGAAGATGCGTGCAATCAGTGCTGCGGTGTAGCCTTGATCAAATCCGGATTAAGCTGCGCATCGCCGCCACCCTTAATGCTCTTGCTGTCGGAATCAACGATCTCTCCCTGATTCGCACCAAATTGGCGCACCCCGGAGAGATACCCTGCTTTTTCACGGGCATTTTTGGCAAGCTGGGTATAAAGACCGTATTCATGATCAACAACATTCTGCATGTAGGAAGGATCCGTATATGGGTTGCGGGGCAGCGGGACATCTTGATCGCGTGCCAAAATATCCTGAACCTTCTTGATGTTGACCTTATGCGCAGTGGTTCCATCTGCAATGGCAACGGCAGCAGCTACACCTGCGGCTTGTCCGGTGCCGACACACTGCGGAATCAAATTGACATAGTCGATCCCCAGCTCATCGGCAGAGATATGCCGACCGGGGCAAAGCAGGTTCTCGGTCTTCTTGGGCAGAATCGCACGGTAAGGAATCTCGATGGGGCAGTTATCATTGATAAAGCTGATGGTGGAGTGCCATGCAATAACATCCTCATGCTCTTTCGGGAAAGCAAAATCATTGGGCGTAATGACATATTCGCCGTCCAGACGATAGGAGCAGCGGGTCCCCAGCTGCGGAGCAATATCATAAAGGAACGCATTGCGGAATGCAACGGGACACGCCTTACGCAGATACTCCAACGCATTGCGCATGGTATCACGGGTCTCCATCTCAGTCTCGGTCGCATCCTTCAGGTTTGAACAGTCACGTTCAGGGTGCCAGTTGTTGATCCAGCACACATCATTGGTAGGACCGGGCAGCGGCGCCGCACGGAACCCGCAGACTTTGGAGAAGCCCTCATGCAAAGCAGCCGCGGCAGCATGATTGGTTTTTTTCCATTCGCAGAAAAGATCCCAATTGCAACCGCCGATACGCCAAACCAGCGCAGTAGTGGCACAGCGGGTCAGCTTATCTGCCAGTCCAAAGTAAGGACAACCGGTCTGGCGGAAAATATCGCCGTCTCCGGTGGCGTCGATCACGATCTTCGCCAGTACAGCCTTGCGGCCCTCCTTACTTTCAAAATACACACCCTTGATGGTGTCGCCATCCATAATAGGACGAGTCCCCCAAGAATGGCACATCACATGGATCGAATCCTTGTGCTCCAGCAGCATCTTGTCCATTTCAATTTTCAACTGGTTTGGCTCAAAATACACAGATCGAACCAGCCGTTCGGGCAGCTTCGCATTGGTACTAAAGCAATCGTGAATGTTCTTCCACGCATTGACAAGGACTGGATCCTCACAACCGATCTCATCACCGGATGGTCCAAGAACCGCACCCGGAATACTTTCCATACGAGTGAACCATTCCTCCTGCAGTCCACGGACATACTGTTTGTTATAGAAAGAAAGGCGAGGAACCATAATAACATAGCCGCCGGTAACATCACCGCCCATGTAGCCGTAGCGTTCCATAAGGACAATATTTTTACAGCCTGCACGGGCTGCCGCTACTGCGGCAGAATGACCAGCTGCACCGCCGCCAACAACAAGAAGATCACATTCGGTATAAACCGGAATTTCTCTCTCACCTTCAAATACAGTTTTTTCTTTTTCGCTCATATAAGGTTTCCTTTCAATAAAGAGGGTCTTTTTTTAGCTGGAGTGGGCCAATGCCTTATCGACCCACTCCATCGAGCTATGTTGAGCTATAATAATTACAGAATGTAGGTAAATGCCATGCCGCAAATGTAGCAGATAACCATGAACAGGAATGTCGTTTGAACGCCCTTTGTCCAAACAAACTTCGGGGTAATCTCGGGGCGGCCAAGAATAAAGGCTGCGTTGGTGGAAGCAGCAACGGTCCAGAAGGCATAACCGGAGCAGATATTCGATATAATCAGGATAACGTCGGGGTTGATCCCGGTGGTTGCAGCCAGATTGCAGACAAACGGCGTAACAACCGGACAAACTGCCATGGTAAGTACAAGACCGTTAGCAATCTGAGTAACAAGGGTAGAGAACAGGATTACAATGGCCATCAAAACCCAAATGTTAGCACCGCCGAACAGAGGGCTGAGAACCTCAACCAACCACTGACGGATACCAAGATTTGCGTCGGAGGTGACCTTGCCCAGCATGACCAGCGCACCGACCAGAGAGATCATTGTCCACATGGATGCTTCCGAGAGGCATTTATTAATAGGAACAATGGACTGCTTGCTGTCCTTGCGGCGGATCAAGGCGCCGATTGCACACATAAGTACCCAAATCCAGGAGTTGCCCATGAAAGTAAAGAAATAACGTCCGGGCGCTTCCTTCGGATAAACGGTTCCGATAAGAATATAAATTACCGGAATGATAATCATGGCAAGGCTTATAATCTGATCACGGTTGAAATGATCAGGGGTATTGCGCATGGCCTCTATTTCATTAAAATCCAAAGACTTCAATGGCTCCATGTTGACCCTATACACTGTCTTCATCAGAATCGTGTAAACAATCAAATAGATCATGGTGATGGAGAACATGCAAAGCATCCAGGTGCCTTCATTAAACGTGCGGCCGAAGGGCTCCATTGCAGAGTTGATCAAAGCGATGGTCATAACCTGCGGGGTCTTGAATGCAAAGAAGAAGATACCGGTGGCAGCAATGTAAACACCAAGCAGAGTCCACTTTACAAAGGGATCGTCTTTATCGTAGCCGCAAACATCACGAATGGATTCTACCAGTCCGAAGAACAAAATGTAGACGGGAGGGCCACCAATAAAGGCTGCAGCGACATAGGTGGCAAGGAACAGCATTACCATCGTCATAACAGGACGACCATGGCAAAGCTTGCTGCTCAGCAACTTTTTAGCCAAAACATTCATTGCACCCGAATCTCGCAAAGCCAGACACAGGGCACCGCAGAATACCAGCTGAACAGTAAAGACGGAGCCCAGCCATTCGCTCAACAAACCGGAAATGTCATAATACCCATGGAACAGAGTGGCAAGTAGCGCCATCAGCGAACCGCTGAGCAAGTCACCGTTAAAGCAGGTGATAATGATTAGACCAATCAGAACACCCAGCATCTTTACACCGGTTACGGTAACTGTACTGAATGGCTTGACCAGATAGCCAAATAAGAGCATAAATGCCAAGCCAATGACCATGACAATTGCGTAGGTCGAATTGATCTTTCTTTGTTTTGTCATTTTTAACCTCCTACAAATTGATTCCATTTCCTATGCCGGACGTCCACAGCATAGCTTGCAAATAGCTTGCAATTAGAATATAGCATAGAAAGACACAAAATAAGCGATTTAATTCGACACAATACTGTTCATTTTTACTACAGGCAAAAAATGCGATTGTTGCTTTGTCTCTATTACACATATCGAGCACACAACTGAAGGGCTTGCTGCCTGCGATTCACAGACAGCAAGCCCTTTCGGTTGCTTGAACAATTTTTACTAAAATATTTTATCCAACTTTTTGGGGTCACTTCAAAATCTTACATCAATTTCAACAACTTTGGCAGGAAAGTAACCAAATCTGGGAAGGCCATGATAAGTACCACCACCGCAACATAAATAATAACGAATGGCCAAATCCTTTTAAAAGCTGATGCAGCGCTTATTTTGGCAACACCGCAGGCTATGAATAGATCTGAGCCAAAAGGCGGCGTAATGGTACCAATGCACATCCAAACAACAAATACTACGCCAAAGTGGACCGGATCAATGCCGATGGCCGTTGCAGCCGGTGCCAAAATGGGGGTAAGAATAACCAGCGCTGGAGAAACCGACATGAACATCCCCAGGAAAAACATAAAGATGCTGAACAGGCCATAGAACATAAGCGGTGTCTTGGCAATACCGATGATCCAGTTGCCAATAAGAGTCGGAATATTATTGCGGGTAAGTACGATGGCAAAGGTTGCAGCTGTCACAATTATCATCATAACCGCAGCAGATGTGCGAGCAGCATTAACAAATGTTTTGGGTATGTCTTTCCACTTTAGCTCCCTGTAAACAAATAGTCCGATGATTAAACCGTAAACCACTGCTACCGCCGCAGCCTCGGTTGGAGTGAAATAACCGCCATAAATGCCGCCTAGAATTATGACAGGCATCAACAACGCCCAAATCGCATCTACAAAAGCCTTCCACAGTTCTTTACCAGTAGGCTTAGGGGAGGTAATCATTTTAAACTTCTTGCTAAATCCATGTGCATACAGGCAGTAGCCAAGTGCGATAAGCAAGCCCGGAATGATGCCGCCGCAGAACAGGGCGGAAACAGAAGTTTTGGCCAGCACACCGTACAGTACCATTGGAATACTAGGTGGTATGATTGCTCCAAGTGAACCACTAGAAGCCAACAAGCATGTTGTCCATGGGGTGTCATAATTTTTTTCTATCATGGCAGGAATCATAATGCCGCCAATAGCTGCCACCGTGGCAGGAGCTGAGCCGGAAAGCGCACCAAAAAATGCACAAGCCAATACAGCTACGATAGCCATGCCACCAGGCATCCAGCCCACCAATTTATCAAAGAACTTGATTAATCTTTTGCTGATCCCTCCGCTGGACATCAGCGCACCGGCAAGCACAAACAACGGGATCGCAAGCAGTGAAAATGACCCATTGGAAGCAAACATTGCCTGTGCAACAGCCTTTAAATCCTTTGTGCTGTACATGGCAAAGGACAGCAAAGAGGAGCCCATCAAAGCCGTAATAATCGGTGTGCCGAAAATCAGTAGCGCGAAAAATGCAATTAACAATACAGCGACCATATGCTACCTCACTCCGTCTTCATGGATACCGAATCAGATTCATCTAGTCCGGCATCTCCATTTCTAATTTTCTTTATGTCCATTACGATATTTACAATACTCCAAAACACCATCAAGCCAAAACCAACTGGCATAGCATAGTATAGAATGTACTGCGGAATGTCGAGGGAGGATGTTGTCATGCCAGTTCTCTTCACTACAGGAATATAGCTTGCCACAATAATTGCGGCATAACCAAATACTACACCAACAATCAGTTCACGTATCATGTCTACATAGGGTTTTATCTTTTCCGGTAAAAAGGTATCGATAATGTCCATACGCATATGGGAGTGAGTTCGCACGCATACACCAGCCCCCAAAAGTGTCATCCAAATAAACAGGTTTACTGCGATTTCCTCAAACGCAGAGGAAAAAGGCAGTGGGGTATATCTTCCAATGACCTGGAAAAAGCAGGCCAAAAGAATAACAGCAAGGAACAGGAACAGAATTCCCTCCTCTATTTTTTTTATAATATTCAAGATTTTACTGCCCATAGTTGCCTCCTTCAAATATGGCAAATGGCGGTATGTCCCCGGGGAGAAAAGTCTTTCTCCCCGGGACAAACAGAGTATAATGAGTTATGTATCAGCGGCATGCTTCTACGGTAGCTGCAAATTTCTCCATAATATCAGCACCTACGCTGTTATTATATGCCTCTTTAACCGCATCTGTATTGCACAGGATTTTAAAAGCATTGCGTTCCTCAGGAGTAAGGGTGTAAACCTCCATACCCTTTTCAGTCAGCTTGGCAATGTAACTCTCATCATCTGCTGCCAGCTGCTCATTGCATTCTTCGGCTGCTGCAGCAACCACTTCCTCAAAAATTTTCTGGTCATCTGCGGAAAGTGTATTCCACAATTCGGAATTGAATATTACAATAGCAGGACTCCAGTTGTAGTTAATGACAGTACAGTATTTCTGAACCTCATAGTAACCGTTGTTATAAATAGTAGAAAGTGCATTCTCCTGACCATCTACAGTATCTTGAGAAAGAGCAACATACAGTTCTCCGGCATTAATGGCAGTAGCATTTGCACCCATAGCAGTAATGGCAGCCATAGTAGTAGCAGCCTGGGGAGTTCTAATCTTCAAGCCCTTCATATCGTCAGGGGTTTTAACTGCATGCTTATTGTTGGTGATTTGGCGGAACCCATTTTCCACATAGGCCATGGAATGCAAGCCATTGGATTCGGTAGCAGCCAGCAGTTCCTTTGCCGTATCGCTATCACATACACGCTTAATGTGGTCACGGTCATCGAACTGGAACGGGAAGCTGAATGCAGAGAACGCTTTTCCTACCAGCGGAGCAGGAGAAATGCCTAAGTCCAGCGTCCCTGTCATGATCTGCTCAGTCATGGTCTTTTCACTGTTCTCTGAAAGAGAAGCATTGTAGTAGACATCAATCTGATAGCGACCATTGGTTTTTTCTTTAATCTGCGCAGCAATGTTGTCCAGACACTTGGACCAAGGATGCTCTGGTGCTGTTGGAGTAGAAGCTCTCAATGTAACGGTTTCATTCTGTGTATTCCCCCCGTTTGAAGCGGGGTTGTCGCCACAGGCTACCAGCACCAAAACCATAATAAGAGCCAGTGCGAAGGAAATCATTTTTTTCATTTTGTTTACCTCACTTTCGTTTTATGAACAACAGTGTTTCTATGCCTGAATTGACATTAGATCATCACTGCAACTCATTAGACATTCATATCCAGTTTTTGTAATTAGGTACGTCTGCCCCCAAAAGATCCCGCTGGAGATTTTTGGGGTAATGATGGATGGGTGCAGAATCACCGCCATTCCTTCCTCCAAAGGGCGGTCATTATCCGGGGTTATGCGCTCCTCGTTTAAATCAATTGCACAGATATGCCCGCAAGGATAAGAAAAAACATATCCAGCTTCCTCTGTCAATTGTTTCAGCTTTGTAGCAATATTACCGATACGGTTCCCAGGCTTTAGTTCTTCCAATGCGCCTTTAATAATGCGACAGGAAACTTCATGCATCTTAATAAAATCCTCATTCGGCTCTCCAACCGATATGGTACGCACCAGCTGTGTCCAATAGCCATTATACCGCGGAGTAATCTCCATCGATATACAATCACCATGAGCTACAACACAATCAAACATAGTCGCAGCGCGAATACATGGAAGCTGATTATCCTCCAGTGAAAACCTCCCTGTAGAAATAAGGGTAAAGTTGTAGTCCGCCCCCATTCCCTGCGTTGCATGTTCCAGCTCTGCCGCCACCTGCTGCTCCGTCATGCCTGGCTTAACATTTTTCAGTACTTCTGCATAGCCCGCATCAGCCAATTTGCCGCATTGACGAATTAAAGCAACCTCCTCTGGGCTGTGGTGATTTCGGATACGAAATAGCGGTTCCGATACATCACACAGTACTAATCCGGGCATTTCTCTTTCCAGCGCCATACGCCATGATTGCGGCAGAATGTCCAAGCTGGTGCCCAAGCGACCGCTTGTTATTTCACTTTCTTTCAGCACATCTATAATCGCTTGAATGGGAGTTGTGCTTATCCTGCATTCAGTCACGATTCCAGCATTTTTCAATTCCCCGCAAGATATCTCTGAGTCTACAATACCAACGGGGTTGGAACATGGAAAAAACAATGCAGACTGCAGCCCGTAATACACATTGGCAGCCGTTAAAAAGCGGAAACAACCATACGCATTGGTTCCGACGCATCCATTTCCTATCGTCAACAACACATCTAGCTTTTCGTCCTGCATCAGACCTCTTACTGCTTCAACCCTTCTTTTCTTTTCCCCATCGCTGAACATCTGGCCTACCCCTCCACACTTTTAATTATTTTTAGGCTCTTGCCGTCCTCTGTCAAGCATCGTCCTCCTTCTACAGTCACCAAATAGGTATCCCCCCAGCAAAAACCGCAGTCATTTCCATCTTTCAATATAATTGGGCTAAGTATTACCGTCATATCTTTGGTCAGTTTTGTCTCATTTTCTGCAGAAATCGGTTGTTCCCGTAGATCCACCCCGCAAATGTACCCTTGAATGCCCCCAATAGTGTATCCTGCTGCCCTAGCTTCTTCTTCGATTTTTTGGGCAACAGTGCTTACCTTGTTCCCAGGTATTAGGAGCTTAGCCGCTGCGCTTATCCACCCGGCCACTGCCTCATGCATCGCTACCGCCGTTTGGTTTTCTTTCCCTACACATAAAGTGCGCAGCATTTGAACCCAATATCCATTATATCGAGGTGTGATAGCTGCTGCTATGCAGTCACCATACTTTACTGCCTTTTGAGAATTCGCAGCACTATGCAACAGGCCCATGCCGTTTGCATCGTTCAAAAAGCCGCAGTTTAGGGTTGTAAGGGTTTCCTCTGCACCTTGCTTTTTCATGGCATAGTCCAACTCAGACACCAGTTTGCTTTCGGTTACATTATTCTGCACCGCTGCACATAGAGCTTCATATCCGCTTAGTGCCAACTCAGCACATTTCTCAACCAATCGGCATTCTTCCCTACTGCGTTTCTTGCGGATTTCATAAAGATCCATCGTACAATCCACCCATTCAAGCTCTGGATATGCACTATGAATACAATCAAACCATGAAGCGGGAAGTGTTTCCGGGCAATAGCCAATTCGGCCCTTGGTAATACCTCTACTACCTAAAATATCTACCAACCCCTCGGCCAATCTATCTCCTACCATCCTCACATCCCAAAAGCCTCTCTCATTCAATGCCTTCAAATGTGTTAGGCTACCGCAACATACCGTCGGGGTTTCATCGGCAACTATCACTAACGCTTGTCTATGGTAATAGACCCTGTTATCTACAAAGTATCTATAAAATCCGTACTCGTTAGTCGCCACAGATCCGTTACCTACAACCAAAATTGAATTTAGGTTCAACCTTTTCATTAGATTGTTCGCTTTTAGTAACCTGTTTTTACGTTCCTCGCATGTAATCAAGATTCTATTCCTCCATAAATTTAAATTACAAATGGAAAGATGTATGGATTTTTCCTAATTTATCTGTTATATTGGTAATGAAATATTTAGGGGAAAATTCTAGACTATCAGTCTAGAATTTAGTTTAGCATCTATATATGTGGCTTGCAATATGCATTTATGCCAATCTTTAGACAAAAAAATTGGCAGGTATAACAAAAAGCAATCAAACGAGAGGAGAATTATCTTGAAAGTATCCGAAAAGCAATCTATTCGTCGTCGAGAAATCGCTGAAACTATCCGAGACATTCTTACAGAAGGAGGTCTGGAGGAACTAACTGTCGATGATATCTGCAGAGCAAATGGCATATCAAAAGGCACTTTCTACCACTATTTCACAAGTAAGGAACAGCTTTTGGACGAGCTTTCCTGCTACCCAATTGACGATTTTTTTGAGAGTCAGGCAGAGTACTTTATGTCCTGCTCTTCTTTCGTAGATGCTATTGAACAATATGCCAAAACCTATGCCCTATATATTTCCACCACAGGACCATTAACTTGTAAAACAGTCATTCTCTCCATGGGAAGTGACCACAACAGCAAGTTTGTAAGTGAGAGCCGTTCTGTTAACCGCATTCTATGGGATATTATCGTTATGTTTCAAAAAAGTGGTGAGGTTTCCACCCGCTTCTCGATACGAGAAATGGCAGATATGTTGCTAATCACCTGCCGCGGGTATATTCTATATTGTTATGCAACAAATAACTTTACTGACCTGGAAAACAGAATGGCCAGTCATCTTTCCATTTTGGCTTCAGGATTTTGCTGCAATAACGAGTAATATAGGTATGGGACGGTTGCAATTATTTGCAGCCGTCCCTTCATTATATAAAAAAGCAGATTTCTGCATGAGGTTCAAAAGCCTCAATGCAGAAATCTGCGGGTGTTACAGCACCTAGGCGCTGCGAACTTTTCATCGGACATATTGTTGCCCTTTTGGGAGGTTGCTGTTCAAATTCCTTTGTTGAAGGTTTTTATTTGCTCTTACACCACCTGCAAAAGGTAAAATTTCAGATAGTCGGTCTCCGGAACCTCCGGCAAAATGGGATGATCCGGGGCCTGCTGCCGTGCCTCGATTTGCCGCAGTGTCACACCGGCATCCAGCGCTGCTTCCTGCAGCATTTTGCGGAACATCTCGTCCGTCATAAAGTGCGAGCAGGAACAGGTCGCCAAATACCCGCCGCGGGGCAGCAGCCTCATCGCCTTCATGTTTATTTCCTTGTAACCATGGTAGGCGTTTTTCGCGGTCGCCCGGCTCTTGGTAAAGGCCGGCGGATCCAGGATGATATAGTCGTAGTCACACTTTTTCTCCTTGGCCATCCCGGTCAGCAGGTCAAAAACATCGGCGCACTTGTAGTCCAGGTTGGTCAATCCGTTGCGCTTTCCGTTTTCGGCGGCCAGCTCCAGCGCAAAGGCCGAAACATCTACCGCCGTCACATGCTCCGCCCCCGCCGCTGCCGCATTCAGGGCAAAAGCCCCGGTATGGGTAAAGCAGTCCAATACCCGGCGTCCGCGGGCCAGCTTGGCCGCCGCCTGCCGGTTGTACTTTTGGTCCAGAAAAAAACCGGTCTTTTGGCCATCGATGTAGTCCACATCATATTTTATCCCGTTTTCGGTAATGGTCACATGCCCGCTCAGGTCGGTTCTCAGCCCCTCCATCTGGTAAAAGCCCTTTCCCTGCTCCAGTCCTTCCAGCGTTCTTATGGCCACATCATTTCGCTCGTAGATCGCATCAATCTGCTCGCCGTCCTCCCGCAGCAGCTCCACCAGCGCCCGGTACACCCAGTCTTTGCGGCGCTCCATACCCAGGGAAAGCACCTGCGTCACCAATATGTTTTCAAAGCGATCCACCGTCAGCCCCGGGAACTGATCCGCCTCGCCAAAAATAAGGCGGCAGCAGCGGTAATCCACCGGGCCCATCACCGTTTTACGGTAATTCAGCGCATAGCACACCCTCCGCCGGAAAAACGCCTCATCAAAGGTATCATTGGCATTGCGGCTGATGATCCGCACCCTGATTTTGGAGTGATCATTCACCCAGCCGGTGCCCAGGTACCGCCCTTTATTACTCACTACATCCACCATGTCGCCGTTTTGATAGACGCCCTCTACGGCCGTCACTTCCTCGCCGTACACCCAGGGGTGGCCGGCCCGCAGGCTGCGCTCCGCTTTGGGCGTTACCGTAAATACCGGATATTCTCTTGCTGTCATTTTATCTCCCCACTCATTACAAAAAATCTCCCTTTATCATAGCCGTTTTGCCGCCAAAAAGCAACACTTGCTCCCCATTCGCAAAAGGTCTATAATCATGCTGTACGGCGGCCGCCAAAAGCACCCGCATGGCGGCGTCACTGCCCTTGACAGGCGCCAGCCCGCCTTGCGTCGGGCGCCAGCCTGCCTGCGGGCGTTCCTGGCCCTGTGGGCGTTTTGCTCGCCGCCTGTCCCCTGCTCCTGCACCACTTTATCACTTTCCCCAAGGAGGCTCCCACATGAAAACCGCCATCTGTTATTATTCCCGCCACCACGGCAATACCCTCAAGGTCCTGGAAGCCATGGCTGAAGCCGCCGAGATCGATCTCATCGATGTCACCAGCCGCATGGCCGCCCGCCTGCCGCAGTATGACCGCATCGGCTTCGCCTCCGGCATCTATTACTCCAAATTCCACGATACCGTGGTCCATTACGCCGCCCAGTACCTGCCCAAGGGCAAAGAAACCTTTTTCGTCTGTACCCACGGCTCCACCGCCTGCCCCGAAAAGTATTATGCCGCCATCACCGAAGCAGTAAAGGCCAAAAATTGCCCCATTCTTGGCACCTTCTCCTGCCGCGGTTATGATACCTTTGGCCCGTTTAAGCTCATCGGCGGCATGGCCAAGGGCCACCCGGATGCGGATGACCTGCAAAGGGCCCGTGCCTTTATCCAGGCTCTGTAAAAGCCAAAAACACCGGCAGCTCGCTCCTTTGTCCCACGGAGCTCGCTGCCGGCCTTTTCTTTTTTTATACGGCTTATACCGCGTACTGGCTGGTATACAGCCGATAGTAGAAGCCCTGCTTCTCCAGCAGGCCCTCATGGGTACCTGCCTCCACAACCTGTCCGTCATTGATGACCAGGATCAGATCGGCATCCACTATGGTGGAGAGCCGATGCGCGATAACAAAGCAGGTGCGTCCCCGCATCAGCTTATCCATCGCCTTTTGCAGCAATATCTCGGTACGGGTATCCACATTGGAGGTCGCCTCATCCAGGATGAGCAGCCGCCGGTTGGCCAGCAGCGCCCGCGCGATGGTCAGGAGCTGCTTCTGCCCGCCGGAAATATTGATGGAATCCTCGCTCACCACAGTGTCGTAGCCCTGCGGCAGCGTGCGGATGAAATGATCGCAGTAGGCCTCATCGCAGGCGGTGATGATCTCCTCGCGGGTCGCCTCCGGCTTGCCGTAGGCCACATTATCGGCCACCGTCCCGCCAAACAGCCAGGTATCCTGCAGCACCATGCCAAAGAGCCCCCGCACATCCTCACGACTCACAGCGGCTATATCATGGCCGTCTATCGTGATCTTCCCGCTTTGGATATCATAGAACCGCATCAGCAGGTTCACCAGCGTGGTCTTGCCCGCGCCGGTGGGCCCTACAATGGCCACCTTCTGCCCATGCTTTACCTTCACAGTGAAGTCCCGAATCAGCGGCGTTTCTGGATCGTAGCTGAAATTCACATTTTCAAAATCCACATCGCCCTTTATTTCCTCCGGCAGGTGCCCCTCGATGGGCTCCTCCTCCGGGGCGTCCTGCATCTCATACACCCGTCGGGCGGCGGCACAGGTACGCTGCACCGATCCCATCACCCCGGCGATCTGCTCCAGCGGCGCGGAAAACTGCCGGGAGTACAGCAGCACCGTTACCACGGCACCCACACCCAGGGCTCCCTGTACTGTTAGGTAGCCGCCGATGAGAGCGACCAGAATATACGCCAATGCATTGGCAGCGGTAATGCACGGTGTGATCAGTCCCTGCAGAAAGATTGCCTTTGCCTCGGCGTCCTTCTGCCGCTTGTTCGCCGCGGCGTGCGCCGCAATGGTGGTCTCCTCGTAGTTATATGCCTTCGTGGTCTGGTAGCTGGCGTAGCTTTCCTCCACAATGGAGTACATCTTGCCGCTCTCCTCAAACAAGCGGCGGAAATAGGTGCCGCAGGCGGCGGAGATCCGCGAGGAGATCACAATGGAAAGCGGCATCAGCAGCAGGACCGCCAGCCCCATTTTCCAGTTTTCCCGCAGCATCATCACCGCAATGACGATGATCTGCATAAAGCCCATGATGAACACATCCACGATATCATGGATGCTGCCGCCCATATTGGAAACGTCCTCCTGGATCCGGTCGATGATCTGTCCTGCCGGGGTCTTATCAATAAAGCTGATGGGCAGCCGGGATAGTTTATCCGAAAGCTTGATGCGCAGTGTGCAGGTATAGTACTTACTCACCACATTGTTCATCAGGACCATCTTTCCGGTGTCCACGATACTCTTCAGCAGGTACACCCCCGCCAGTGCTCCGCAGATCGGCAGCAGCGCTTCGGTCAGACCGGCTTTGGGCCGTTCTCCGGCCCAGGCATCGTACAGCAGTTGGATGCCTTGACCCAGGAGCTTCGGGGCAATGACGGTACACGCCACCACTATACCACCCAGCAGGGCGCCCAGCAGCAGCCAGCCGTAAATGGGCCGGGCGTCCCGCACCAGTCGGCGGAATACCTCCCAGGTGCTCATTTTTACTTCCTCAGTCGGTTTCTTTTTGCGGTTCATCGGCGCTCACCTCCCGTCTGGGAAAGATAAATCTCCCGGTATACCTTGCAGCGCTCCAGCAGCTCCCGGTGGGTGCCGCTATCCACCAGCCGCCCGCCGTCCATTACAAAGATCTGGTCGCTGCTCATGGCGCTGGTCACTCGCTGCGTCACCACGATCTGAGTCCTCCCGGCCGCCTTTTCGGCCAGAGCCCGCCGCAGGTTCGCCTCGGTCATAAAGTCCAGCGCCGAAAAGCTGTCGTCAAAGAGATAGATCGGCGCGTTTTTCAGTACAGCCCGGGCAATACTCACCCGCTGCTTCTGCCCGCCGGAAAGGTTCTTGCCGGCCTGCTCCAGCCGGTGGTCCAGCCCCTCCGGCTGCGCTTTGATGTAATCCGCCATCTGGGCCACCGCCGCGGCTTCCATCAGTTCCTCCTCGGAAGCGCCGGGGCGCCCCATGGCGATATTTTCCCGGATGGTGCCGCTGTAAATGCCGGCGCGCTGCAATACACAGCTGATATTGTGCCGGATGGTACGGCGGCTTAGGGTGGCGGCATCACGCCCGTCAAAGTAGATCTTCCCCTCGGTGGGCAGCCGGAAGGCCATCAGCAGCTGCACCAGCGTGGATTTACCGCTGCCGGTCCCGCCGATGATAGCTACCTTCTGTCCCGCGGCGATATGCAGCGAAATATCTCTTACCGCCGCGGCGTCAGCACCCTCATACCGAAAGGCCACATTCTCCATGCGGATGTCCCCGGCAAAGGTGATATTGTCATCCTCCTCGGCGGTCTCGGTCATCATGTTGGCGTCCATCACTTCACCGATGCGGTCCGCGGCCACCTTGGCATGGGGGTACATCACCAGGGCAAAGGCCGCCATAACGATACCGTTCATTACCAGGGCCACATACTGCACCATGGCAAAGATATCGCCGCCGGAAGCGGCGGAAATCCCGCTTTGCATCCGGCTGCCGCCAAAGTACAGGATCGCGACCGCCACCAGGTTCATCAAGGCGATGGCAATGGGCGCCACCAAGCCCATCTTTGTATTCGCTTCAATGATATGCTCGGCCATCACACGGGTGGCCTCGGCTATGCGGCCCTGTTCCTGCTCCTCCCTGTTAAAGGCCCGGATGACGCGGATGCCGTGCAGCCGCTCCCGCACCAGGTCGTTCTGCTTATCGCAGAACTGGTCGCTGATCTTCCACAGCGGCTCCACCCTGCGGCCAATAGCCAGCACCAGCAGCGTAATGATGGGCATAGCCACCAGGATAATGAGCGCCAGCGTGCTGTCCTTGGAAAAGGCCAGCACCACCCCGCCGAAAAACAGCACCGGAATGGTGATGATGTTGCTGGAAAGCATATCGGCCACCCAGGCCAGCGTCCCCACATCGTGGGTGGAACGGGTAAGCAGCGCCGATGTGCCGATGCGGCTGACCTCTTCAAAGGTCAGGGCATTCACCCGGCCAAAAACCGCCGCGCGCAGGTCAGCGCAAAAGCCGGAAACAACTTGGGTGCGGCACCAGGTACCAGCCGCCACCGCCCCCAGCGAGAGCAGCGTGACCAGCAGCATTCTGCCGCAGCAGCGCAGGATATAGTCCCAATCGGAGGTGTAGATGCCGCCGTCCAGGATATCACTCATGATGGTGGGCAGCAGCAGCGAACAGACGCTGGAAACGGCAATCAGCAGCATGCCCAGCAGCATTTTCCCTCGGTAGGGCTTAAGATATGGCAAAATTCGTTTCATAATTTCTCCGTCAGTTTATGGGTTCCGCTCTCTCCCCCGATCTTGAAAAAAGGCGCAAAAAGGCCGGGAGCAACAGAAACTCCCGGCGAGCGAAATAGCACCTTGGTTCAGGCGGACTTACAGAGAGAGCTGCTGTGCAGGTATTCGGTTGATTCCAGTGCGGAACTTGTTCATCTTGTTGTTGTGCAAAAAGTACATTTCAGCAGCTCCTTTCTTTCATATTTGGCATCGAAAAGAGTATAGCATACCGAAGGTTCGATTGCAAGCACTTTTTCCCGCCCCTGCATTCCGGCGGCACGCCTCCGCTTTGTCTCGGGGCGCCGTTTGTGCCAAACCGGTCACCCCTCGCCCGCTCCGTCGCGCCGCCTGCCTTGTCTTTCATTCCACCAGGTACCCCACGCCAAAGCGGGTGCGGATAAACTCGGAAAGCCCAGCAGCCTCCAGCTTTTTGCGCAGGCGGTTCACATTCACGGTCAGCGTGTTTTCATCCACAAAGCTGTCGGTCTCCCACAGCCGCTGCATCAGCAGCTCGCGGCTCACTACCTGGCCCTTGCGTTCCATCAGGCACAGCAGGATGCGGTATTCATTTTTGGTCAGGTCGATGGCTTTTCCCTCATACTGCAGGGTCTGGTCGGCAGTATTCAGCACTGCTCCCCGGCACTCCGGCGCCGGCAGGACAGTCTCCAGCCGATAGCTGCGCCGTAGCATGGCCTGCACCTTGGCCACCAGCACACTGCCGTCAAAGGGCTTGGCGATGAAATCATCGCCGCCCATGTTCATCGCCATCACGATGTTCATGTTGTCAGCCGCCGAGGAGATGAAAATGATGGGCGCCGCAGTCCTCTGCCGCAGCTGGCCGCACCAATAGTAGCCGTCGTAGCTGGGCAGCTTGATATCCAGTAGGATGAGATGAGGCTGATAGGTCTCGAACTCCCCGGTAATGTTGCGGAAATCCTGCACCTGCCGCGCCTCCATCCCCCATTGCTCCAGCAGGCTCTGGATGCCCTCGGCAATGCCGCGGTCGTCCTCCACAATAAGTATTTTGAACATTTGGCCCCTCCTCGCTATGCGGTAAATCTCTCCTCTCAGTATCGCACATTCCGGCTAAAAAATCCACCCGAAGATGTTTAAGATTTCTTGATTTTTATGGTCACAAGCGGCATTCCGGGACACTGCCCGCAGTCGACTGCCCGACGAAATCAGCATAACGCTGTCCCGACGCAAATGCCAGCAACAGCTGGTTGAGTGGGTCAGATTCAACCATCAATTGAGCCCATAATCGCAGAGTCACCAAAAAGCCCTCTCCGGCCGGACAGGGCTCTACTTTGCGGCAATTGGCCTAATTTACAAGAGCATTCCATATCCAACAAATTCAGACTTCCAGCTCGTCCTCCATCGGAGGCAGCTGCTCCTCCGGGAACAGGGCGGCAGACTGCTCCTGTGACAGGCTGACTACACCCCGCAGCTTCCGCTGGATCTGCCGGGTGCGGACACCGACCAGCTTATCCAGCTCGCTGCTGGCCTGCTCCAGTCGGGTTTGGGTCATGGTCAGGGCATCAGCAAATTTATCAAACTCGGTCTTAACGGCGCCGAGAATATTCCACACCTCACCGCTTCTGCGCTGAATGGCAATGGTCCGGAAGCTCATTTGCAGAGAATTGAGCAGAGCTGCCATAGTGCTGGGCCCCGCAATATTGACCCGGTACTCCCGCTGCAAAACCTCCACCATACCCCGGCTGACCACCTCGGCATACAGCCCCTCAAATGGCAAAAACAGGATGCCGAATTCGGTGGTCTCGGGCGGGCAAAGGTACTTTTCGCGGATATCCTTAGCTTCCATCCGGACGGTAAGCAGCAGCTGCCGCACCGCCGATTGAATCGCCGCCGGGTCACCGGAATCATAGGCGTCCCGGAGGGCAGCGTAGCTATCTCCAGGGAATTTGGCATCGATGGGAAGCCAAATAAAGCTGCCATCCTCCGCAGGAAGTTTGACAGCGTATTCCACCACATTGCGGCTACCAGGAACCGTTGCCACATTTTTGCAGTACTGCTCCGGAGCGAGAATGTCCTCCAGGATAGCGCCAAGCTGCACTTCCCCCAGAATTCCACGAGTTTTCACATTGCTGAGGACCTTTTTGAGGTCGCCGACGCCCTGGGCCAGCGACTGCATTTCACCCAGGCCGCGGTAGACCTGCTCCAGGCGCTCATTGACCAGGCGGAAGGATTCGGTCATGCGGTCATTGAGGGCCTTTTGCAGCTTTTCATCAACGGTCTGGCGCATTTCGTCCAATTTGGCATTGTTATCCTGGCGAATAATGGAGAGCTGGCGTTCCATGGACACGCGCGCGTCCTCCAGCGCGCGCGTGGACTGCTGGGAGAATGTGGATAGTCTATTTTCAAACTGGGTGAGCTGCTCCAGCAGGGCCCGGCTTTCGCTTTGCGACTGGGACTGCTGGGACTGCATGAGGTACTTGCCGAGGGTGAGGATATCGGCCTGCACCGAACGCTCCAGATCGCTTTGCAGGCGCTGGAGCTGGGTGGAAATATCATTTTGGCAGGACTTTTTGACCTGCGTAAGCAGGTAGATGAGCAGAGCAAGGATGAGGACGGCCGCCCCCAACAGCACCCAGCCCATGGTTTGCTGATCCATAGGTTTTCTCTCCTGAATTTGGCCAAATGCGAACTGTTGTTCTTCTACAATTCCCATTGTAGCACAAATGTTCGATGATGTAAAGGGGCGAACAAAAGTTTGTAGGAGTGAACGAAAATTCTAACAATTTGGGGGCTTGACAGTGGGCAGGGTGCATAAAAAAGCCCCCGGCGAAGGGGGCTTTTTGGTGGGGCATTAGTTATTTTTTGCGGAGGACAGCGGCGGCGCCGAGCAGCGCCATAACAGCAGCCGCGGCGGCCACGCCGACGAGGTCATTGGCGCCGGTGGTGGGGTTCTTCTGGTCATCGGTCTTGGGGGTGTCCTGGGTAGGGCTGATGATGACGATGGTGGTGGGGCCTTCCTCCTTGACGGGGGTGATGTTGCCCTTGGCGTCAGCAGTTACCTTGCCGGTAATGGGAGTAGGTTCATCTGTAATACCACTATTTCTTACTTTGGTGGTACCGTTAGGTGTGATAGTGGCAGTAAAATTATAAGAGGCTTGACCATCACGGTAGTCGCCCAGCAGGATATCGCCATTGTTGCCTTCAGTGCCAGTAAAGGTATTGTTTTCAATGGTTGCATTCAGAGAGCCGTTGCCGCTGTTAACGAAGCGGACCGGGGCTGCATACCCTATGTTAGCATCGCCGCAGTTGGTAAAGGTGCAGTTTTTCACAGTGACAATCTGTGCACCACTGGCCTTATGATTGAAGTTTACAGGAACTTGGCCACCGTTGAATGTGCAGTTATCAATGACAACCGTACCGTCCGCATTAGAGTAGAGGGCAGTTGCCTTGGTGAGAAAGTCGCAGCCTGTTACGGAGATGTTATTGACACCTGTAGTACCAGTGATGTATATACGCTGGACATTTTCCTTTCCGCTATTTTCCTTACTATCACAATTGGTGAGGTTGATGTTTACCGTATGGTTGGTGTGACGCTCGCCCCAAACACCGAGATTATAAAGATTGGAGGCAGTGATGGTGATATCCTTTTCGAGATAAGCACCACCACTCTTGACCTGCAAACCGGTATCACGGCTAAACATATAGGTATCAACTTCGAGGTCACATTCGCCATCGGAAATATAAGCGCCGTTGCCAATAATGGTAATATTATCCGCAACATGGCCGTGGGTCAAAGAACCGACATCGGAATTAGGGCGGCAGGTGATGGTGATATCACCCTTATTAGCCATATAAGCGGCCTTCAAAGCTTCGGCCAGAGTGGCGGTTTGATCAGAAGTATCGCCCGCCTGCCAATAAACATTTTTACTTTCTTCCCAGGTGATTTCATCAGCCATGGAAACGACAGGCAGCATGACGGCCAGCAGGAGGAGGGCCAGCGCCAGGCTAAGGAGCTTTTTCATAAGACATTACCTCTTTCTTTTTGGGGTTTCCCCTCTTTATTTCCGGCAGGTGAATCACGTCCGCGAGTAAAAGAATCATGTTTGCCCGCAAACATGAAATCCCCCATATGGGGGATGCCGGTAATGTTATTTTAGCAATTCAAGCGAATAAAGTCAAGAAAACAGTGGAAGTTTTTTCATCTTTGTAGGAGTTGCCAAAAGCGAAGAGGGAAATTTATGCAAAAAAGCAGAGGCCCGGTGAGGGACCCCTGCTGGGAAAATCATTCCTCCCGCTTTTTGCGGGTGGCACGGACGATATTGAGGGCAATGATGCCCGCCACGCAGGCGCCGAGGAACATGGGCATGATCATGGCGCTGTATTTTTCATCGGCGGTAAGGACCTCGGCCCATTTGCTGTCGATGTACAGCGACAGCTCCGGACCGATATAGGTGTAGTAGCCGCAGTGGGCCAGGGACTCCTCATCGGGGTAGGCGGTGGGGTCGGTTTTTGTCTCCTCATCCAGCAGCTCGTACACCTTCGTATTGGGGGTGGAATAGCCGATGGCCTCGGTATTGGCAAGGCCGACCTCCGGCTCCAGCATAAAGTTGATATACATTTCCGCCAGCTCCCGCTTCTGGCTCTCCTTGGGGATGCACAGGCAATCGGTGAAAAGATTGCTGCCCTCCACGGGGATGGAGAAGGCAAGGTCGGGGTTGTCCGCTATCATGGTGACGGCATCGCCGTTATAATAGGGCGCCATGGCCGCTTCCCCGCCGATCATCTTATCGAACACCTCATCGGCGACATAGGCCTGAATGACCTTTTTCTGCTCCTTCAGCAGCACCACGGCCTTATCCACCTGCTCGGTGCTTTCGGCATTAATGGGCAGCCCCAAATAAGCAAAGGTGATGCCGAAGGCGTCCTTGGAGTTATTGATCATCAGGATATTATCCATATAGGCTTCGCTCCACAGGGCGCCCCAGCTGGCCACCACCGCTTCGTCCTCTACCATTTTGGTATTGTAGATGAGCCCCAGCACGCCCCAGGTATAGGGCACCGAATACTCATTGGTGGGGTCGTAGGACTGGTAAAGGTACTTTTCATCGATGTTTTTCAGGTTGGGGATATTGGACATATCCGGCTTTTGCAGCATCCCCTCGGCGATCATACGGGAGATCATGTAGTCGGAGGGAACGACGATATCATAGACGGCGCCGCCGGTTTTCAGCTTGGCGTACATCGATTCATTGGTATCGTAATTGGAATAGATGACCCGGATGCCGGTGACCTCCTCAAAGGCCTTGTTGACATCCAGTCCGCCATCGGCACCGTCGGAGATATACTCGCCGCAATTGTAGACGCTGATGGAGTAGCCCTTATCCTTGTAGCGGCCGTAGTAGTCCATATCCAGCACCGAGGTATCAATACCGGTGCCGGCGGCAAGGGCAGCAACAGGCAGCAGGGCAGCGGCCATCACAAGGGCTAAAAGGAGGGAGAAAATACGCTTTTTCATGCCTTCAGCTCCTCCTTTCGCATCATCTGCTTTTCCTTGCGGGCAGAGTAATAGTTGCTGAGAAGCAGCAGCGCCAGCACCACCACAAATATGATGGCGGTAAGGGCATTGATCTCCGGGCTGACACGCTTGCGGACCATCGAGAAGATGGTGACGGGCAGAGTCTGCGAGGAGGCGCTGGACACAAAGTAGCTGATGACGAAGTCATCCAGCGAGTAGGTGAACGCCATGAGGAAGCCGGATACCATGCCGGGCATGATCTCCGGGATGACGACCTTATAGAAGGCCAGCTTGGGGCTGCAGCCCAGATCCTGCGCTGCCTCGAAGGTGAAGCGATCCATCTGGCGGAGCTTCGGGAGGACATTGAGGATGACATAGGGCGTGCAGAAGGTGACATGCGCGATGATGAGCGTCACGAAGCCGAGCTGCATTTCCGGCAGCTGAAGGAACGAAAGTGCGGTGCCGCCGATCCAGTTATTGAACTTCTGGATGCCATTGCCGAAGGAAACGAACAAAAGCAGCATGGAAACACCGGTAACGATCTCAGGATTGAGAATGGGCAGATAGGTGATGTTCATCACCAGTGATTTGAACCACTTACGGCGCATGGCATAGATGCCGACCGCCGCCATGGTGCCCAGCACCAGCGCGATGACAGACGCCGCCAGCGCGATGATCAAGGTATTGCGCAGCGAGGAGAGGATCAGCTCATTGTGGAACAGCTCCTTATACCAATGGAAGGAGAAGCCGGTCCAGCTGGCGCGGGATTTGGATTCATTGAAGCTGAACGCAATGAGCACGATGATGGGCAGATACAGGAAGATGAATACCAGACGGGTATAAAGCTTGGCATACCATTTCATATGAGCATCCCTCCTCTGTCATCATTGTCCTCAAACTGGTTCATGAGGCTCATAACAAGCAGGATGAATACCATCAATACCAGCGAGATGGCGGAGCCGAGATTGGGATTGTAGGCATTGCCGAGGAACTGGGTCTCGATGAGGTCACCGACCATCATATTGGAGCCGCCGCCCAGCATACGGGAAATGATGAAGGTGGAAACAGACGGCACAAATACCATGGTGATGCCGGTGGTGATACCGGGCACCGAAAGGGGCAGCACCACACGGGTAAAGGTATTCCACGGGTTGGCGCCGAGGTCCCCGGCAGCTTCCAGCGTGTAGGGTTCGATCTTGGTCATGATGGAATAGAGCGGAATGACCATAAAGGGCAGGTAATTATACACCATGCCCAGCACCACGGCACCCTGGGTGTAGATCATCTTGAAGGGGCCGATGCCGAAGAACTCCAGGATGCTATTGATGACGCCGTTATTTTCCAGCAGGGTCATCCAGGCGTAGGTGCGCAGCAGGAAGTTGGTCCACATCGGCAGCATGACCAGCATAACCAGCGTGCGCTGATTATTGGCATTGTAGCGGCTCATGATAAAGCCGAGAGGATAGGCGATGACAAGGCAGATGGCAGTGGCCACCAGCGAAAGCCAGATGGAACGGACAAACACCGCGGTGTAATCCGAGACCTTGGCGACATTGGCGAAGGTGAACTGGCCATCACTGGTGGAAAGGCCGAACACCGCCACCAGAATGAGCGGTACGACGACAAAAATCACCGACCAAACAATATAGGGGACGGAAGAAAAGCGAAATTTCATGGCTTTATTCCTCCGTGCGCTTCATGATATGAATATCCATAGGCGCGACATCCATGCCGATGAGGGTCCCCGGCTCCACATACTGGGTGGTGTGGATCTTCCACTTATAGCCCATGGCGTCTACCATGATCTCATAGTGAACGCCCTTGAAGATGATGGATTCCACAATGCCGGAAATTTTGCCCTTATCGGCGGGAACGATCTTGAAGTCCTCCGGACGGACAACGACCTGTACCCGCTCCTTGGGCTCGAAGCCCTTATCGACGCAGTCGAAATAGTCATTCGCAAATTCCACGAGGAAGTCCTTATGCATGATGCCATCGATGATATTGCTTTCACCGATGAAATCGGCCACGAAGGCATTGCAGGGCTCATTGTAGATATCCTGCGGGGTACCGATCTGAAGGATGTTGCCATCCCGCATGACGACGACGCGGTCGGACATGGTGAGCGCTTCTTCCTGATCGTGGGTGACATAGATGAAGGTGATCTCCAATGCCTGCTGGATGCGCTTTAGCTCGATCTGCATTTCCTTGCGGAGCTTGAGATCCAAAGCGCCGAGGGGTTCATCCAAAAGCAGGACCTTGGGACGATTGACCAGCGCGCGGGCGATGGCCACACGCTGCTGCTGACCGCCGGAAAGCTGATTGATATGGCGTCTGTCATATCCCGAAAGGCCGACCAGCTTGAGCATTTCCTTGACGCTCTGGCGGCGTTCCTTTTCCGGTACTTTGGCGATCTTCAAGCCAAATTCCACATTCTCGTACACATTGAGGTGCGGGAACAGCGCATACCGCTGGAATACCGTATTCACCTCACGCTTGTAGGGGGGCAGGTCATTGATGCGGACACCACCAAAAAAAACATCACCCTCCTTGGGTTGGATAAATCCGCCGATGATGCGCAAGGTAGTTGTCTTGCCACAACCGGACGGCCCAAGAAAAGTAATGAATTCCTTGTCCATGATGTCAAGGTCGATCCCCTTGAGGACCGGCTCGTCATCAAAATCGACTCTGATGCCGCGCAGGCTGATCAAAGCATTTTTGTTCATTTCAACATCCTCCTTTTGCGGTAAATCTGCAGGCCCTCACACCTGCCGCAGCCGCTATTGCACCGTCCCCGCAAAAGGTTTTTAGGATACCCCGAAGATTGGGGTTCTTTCAGATGGGCATATACGAGCCGCCTTTTTATTGAATTGAATGGTCAAAATGACAGATATCAATATATCATATTTTGTCGTAATGTCAATGCTAAATTTCAAGATTTATTAGAGTTTTTCAGAAAATTTCTGCGTCTTTTTGGCAGAGCTTATGATGAACTTTGAAATACTCCTGATTTCTCCGTTTTTCTCTTAATATCTTAAATTCATGTTTTGGGGGATTTTTCTCCCCGCAGCAGCGAAAAAAGCCAGGAAAGCTCCTCCCGCCGCAGTGCCCCGCAAAGCAGCAGCGCCGCCCCGTAGCAGGCCAGGTAGAGGAACACCAGCAACAGGAGAATAAGCGGCTGCCCGGTCCGGGACAACAGCCTACCAAAGATCAGGCGCAGCAGCCACCAGCCCCCAACTGCCGCTGCCGCCGTAAGCAGCCAGCAGAGCGGCTGGAGCCGGAACACCGTGACCCGGGTAAGCCGCGCGGCACTGAGGGCGAAATTGAGGAGCTCGGTGGCGGAGATGGAGAAAAGATAGCCGGCCACCCCATACCGGGGCAGCAGCAGCCAAACGAGCAGCAGGCCGGTGGCGGCATCGATGATATTGTACCGCATATTGGCGCGGTACTCCCCTACCCCCTTCAGCATGCCATCCACGAGGGTATCCATATACATGATAGGCACCAGCGGCGCCAAAAGGCGTATGTACTGCCCGGCGGCGGGCTCGGAATAGATGAGCTCGCCCAGGGGATGGGCGAAGAAAAAGCAGGCCCCAGCGACGGCCATCGAAAAGAAAAGCCCCAACCGGTAAAGGCGCTCCAGCATGTAGCCAAGGCCCCGCAGCCGGCCCTGTACCTGGGCTTCGGTCAGCTCGGGAACGATGAGATCCGCAATGACGGCGATGAGCGCTGCCGGGAACAGCAAAATGGGCAGGGACATGCCTTGGATCACGCCATAGGCGGCCAGCGCCGCCTGAGCCCCGCCGCCAAAAAGGCGAAGCCCCCGCGGGACAAGCAGGTGCTGGGCGGTACTGAGTGCCGACCGTGCGTAGCTGCTGAGGGAAAGCGGCACCGTAATACGCAAAAGAGACGGCAGCATGGAGGTGCGGCAGCGGCCCGCCCGGCGAGGGAGGGAGGCGAGCAGCAAAAGCAGCAGCGCCAGGAAGGAAAAGACCTCCGAGGCGAGCATACCGAGAGTAAGGGCGCCGCAGGCGTACTCCAGGCCGTAGCCGCCCAGCCGCAGCAGCGCCAAAACTGTGCAGCCGATGCGGATGAACTGCTCCGAAAGCTGAACGAGGGACATTTTGACCGACTGGTGCATGGCAATGAAGTAGCCGCCCATGGCACCGGATGCAGCAACAAAGGGCAGGGCGAATGCCAGCACCCGCAGGGAGAGGATAATGCGGTCATCCCCAACCCAGGCGGCCGCCGCAGGCGCCAGATAATAGAGCAGCAGTAAGGCAGCCATGCCGAAAAAAGCGGCATATCCCATGGCGCAGCCGGTGGCCCGGCGGATGGCGGCGTCATCGCCGCGACCGGTCTGCTGGGCAATGAGCCGGGTGGCGGCCAGCCGCACACCGGAGACCGCCACGGTAGTGGCAAGGGTATAGACCGACATCACCAGCTGAAAAAGCCCAATGCCCGCGGCACCGATCCTGCCGGCGACATAGACCTGGAACACCAGGGCGATGGTGCGCATCAGCAGGCTGGTAGCAGTCATGGCGGAGGTATGCAAAAGGAGCTGTTTGGCACGGCGCATATGCGGCTCTCCCCTCCCATTTTGCGGTATCTCCTTTTATCTTATGGGTGGATGGCGGGAAATAGACGGGCGAGGCGCAGAAGGAAGGTGCGGCCGCAGGCCGTTTCGCCCCTTGGGGCGAAACACACGGGCAAAGCCTGTGGCGGCGGTGCGGAGCGCCGCCGGGCCTGCTGACACATCCAGTAAATGGCATAAATCCGGCTCAGGAAAAGGCGGTGGCAACTACTTTGGCGCGCGAAGGGTGAAGCGATGGTGCAGCAACCCCAGCAGGGCCAGTGCACCCAGTGCTCCGCAAATAGGGTAAACAGTGCCGATGAGCTTCCCGAAGCCGAAAAGGCTGCACAGCCATGCGGGGATAGCCAACAGAAGGACAAAGCTGAAGCGGCGGTTCGCCATGGTGGAAAAGCGAACCATGCAGTAATGGCGGAGAGCAACGGCGCAGGAAAGCGCGGTACCGAGCATGGCACAGAGCAGCAGCACCCCATAGAGGTAGTACCAGCCCCCGCCCAGCGCACCGGCAGCGGCCAGCATGGGCAGCGGCGCCTCTACCACGGTGGGAAGCGTCTCCATGGTGAGGAATATGCCCAGCGCGATGGAAATGAGAATAATGCAGCCAAGCAGTACTCCCCACCAAACTGTGCGGCGGGAGCGCAACTCTTTCCCGACGGGGGCCAAAATACCGATGGAGGAAAAAAGATTATAACTGACAAAAGAGCAGGCGGCAATAGCCCAGTGGGAAAGCAGTGGGCTGACGGATGGGACTGCAGCAATGGTAAGCTGCCAGCCGCAGCGGCGCAGGGTAAGCGCGCTGACCAGCACCGAGCAGATAACCAGCAGCGGCACCACGGTGGAAAAGACATTTACCATGCCGGAGGTGCCGGTAAGGGAAAGCAGCGAAACCAAAAGGCAGAACGCCGCACTGCACCAAAGGGCGGAGGCACCCAGTATCTGCGCGAAAAGCGCCCCCACCCCGGCCGCCATGATGACCAATATCCCGAAGAGGAAAAATAGCTGCAGTAGCCCAACGGCATCCCGCAGGAGCGGGATAGGGCGGCGAATCACAAGGGCATCGGTTTGGTCACAGCCGGTGCGCTGCACCAGCCGCAGCAGCAATACCCCAAAGAAAAAGGAGAGTGCCACCGCCAGCAGCAGGCCCGCTATCCCCTGCCAACCAAAGCAGCCAAAAAACTGCCACAGCTCCTGGCCGGAGACATAGCCCGCCCCCAGGTAACAGCCCGCAAAGGTAAAGCCCAGCCGCAGTGCATTCTCTTTCCGTTTCATCAAAAAAAGGACGCCCCCTATCGAGTCATGTATGGTGTGCGTCCTTTTCTTTCGTATTCATTTTGCTTTTTGTTCTATCCGCCAAAGCGTTCCACGGTGATATAGAAACGGCCCTTCTTGGAAAGGCCTCCGATCTCTCTTAAAATCAATCTGCCCTGCCCGCGCACCGAAAGGATATCTCTTTCGGCAAGCTGTCGGTCAGGCTTTAGGCACTCGCAGCCATTCAGGCTGACCCGCCCGGCGGCGATGAGCTCCGCGGCTCTCCCCCGGCTGAGGGAAAAACCGCTGCCAAGAACGGCATCCAACCGCAGTGAAGCGACGGTATCCCGGATGGTCTTTCCATCGGCAGCTGGAATGCGCAGCTCCGAAAGGGGGATCTCCACCGGGTGCAGACCGGTGCGGCCGGCGCTCAGCCAGTTATCCCGCAGGAAGGGAATGCACTCCCGCAGGGCAATGACATCGCAGCCGTTTTCTCCCACTAAAAGGTCGCCCAGCACCTCCCTGCGGACACCCTGTGCCATCAAGCTGCCCAGGATGTCCCGATGGGTAAGCGCTGCGCCATGGCCCCAGCTGACCCGGATAGCTCCAAAGGGCAGCTCCTCTTCCGGGATGTTATCCGCATCCATATAGTCCGGTAGAAAGAGAAACAGGCAGCGCTCGGCATCGGGGTGGCCCCCCATTATCCTATGCGGGGGCGTGCCGCAGCAGACTACCACCTGCTGGGCAATGCAGCGCTGGTGTGTGGTAAGAAACATGGTATGGGTCAGGCGGTTCTGACGGGCACACTGTTCCAGCTTATCCGCCACCTGGGCGGCAGTCATGCGGTCTTCGCCGGAAAATGCTCGGAGAAAATCTCGGTCTTTGGACATGGGAGGCTCCTTTGGAGGGTTTGATGGGGTGGGACGGTCCGCAGGGCAAACCGCCGCAGGCGGTTTCGACGGCGGAGCCGTCGGTTTCGGCAAAGCCGAAACGCCCTGCGGGCCGTATGCCTGCGGTTTGCAGAGGGCAGCGGGGAGAAAATGCCGCCTGTTTTCGTCTTGCATCTTACCATACAGCGGGGCAGAATGCAAGAAAGGCAGTGCCCCATCACGGAGAACCGCCTTTCTTGTATGGAAACTGTACCTGGGGATAGCAAATTTAGCTGAGGGTAGTGCCGGTGGCAAAGCTGGCCACGATGATGATAATGATGCTAATGGGGGCCAGGTACTTCACCAGGAAGCTGTACGCCTTCTTCAGACGGAAGGGCTTGCCATCCAGCTCGATCTCGCGGATGGCGTTTTGGGGCTTCCAGGCCCAGCCAACAAAGAGGCAGGAACCCAGTGCGCACACAGGAATCATCAGACGGTCGGTGAGGAACTCCATAAAGTCGCCGAAGATGGGGGTGGTAAGACCATTCTTGAAGTCGAACCAGATACCCTTGATATCAAAGGCGGCCTGAGAGCAGGTATAAATGGTACCAAGGAGGAACATCACCACGCACAGAATGATGGTAGTGGGGGTGCGTTTCCATCCAAAGCGCTCAGTAGCGAAGGCAACAACGCCCTCCACTAGGGAAATGCAGGAGGTGAGCGCCGCGAACAGCAGCAGCATGTAGAACAGGATGCCGAAGAACTGACCGCCGGGCATCTGCTGGAACACACCGGCCAGCGAAGAGAACGCAAAGCCTGCGCCCTTGCCAACGCCTTCCGCGCCGAGGGTGGCAAATACAGCGGGAACAATGATAAAGCCGGCAATCAGGGCTACCAGTGTGTCCATACCACAGATGATAGCGGCGTTTTTGGCGAGGTTTTCTTCCTTTTTAACATAGGAGCCGTAGGTAACCATAATAGCCATACCAAGGCTGAGTGAGAAGAACGCCTGCCCCAGGGCCGAAAGCACGGTGCTGAAGGTGACTTTGCTCCAATCCGGAATCAGCATATATTGCAGGCCTTCCCCGGCGCCGGGCATGGTAAGCGCCCGGATAAGCAGGATAATGAGGATGACAAACAGCGCCGGCATACCGATCTTATTAAAGCGCTCAATGCCGGATTCCACGCCCTTGACGATGATGAAGCAGGTAATGCCCATAAAGATACCCGCGAAGATAACTGCAGTCAGTGGGAACCATGTTTCCCCGGTGACGGCATTGTAGCCCAGCAGCGCATAGAAATATCCCAGCGGATCGGCGTAAACCTTGGTGGGCTCGGTGGCGTAGCTGGCCACATAGCGCAGCACCCAGCCGCCTACATGGCAGTAGTAGCTGGTAATGATAAACGCCACGATAACGCCGAACCAGCCGACCCACTTGTAGCCAGGGTGGCCCAGCTTGCCGTAGCTATCGATGGCATTGGCCTGCGCGCCGCGGCCGATGGTCAGTTCCGAGAGCATGACCGGGATGCCAATGAGGAGTACGATAGCAAGGTAGATGAGGATGTACGCTCCGCCGCCGCCTTCGTATGCCTTGCCGGGGAACTTCCAGATGTTGCCGAGGCCGACGGCCGAACCGGCTGCCGCCAGAATAAAGCCGATCTTGCTGCCCCATTGGGCTCTTTTAGGTTCCATAGTCATTTTCTCCTTTTCTATGCACACTGTGGTAATTGTTCCAATCATAATACAATTTTTAATGGATGGCAACAAAAATTTTAATGGATTGTAAAATTCCGTCGTTTGTGCTAAAAAAAGGAGCTCTAATGGGTCTTATTGTGCATATTAACGGTGTTTTCTGCGCCGCTATTATACATATTGCATAAATTCAATTTATCAATTTTATTATAATAATTAAAATTTATAATTATTTAGGGCAGCAAAAAGCACCGACTGGAACCGGTGCTTTGGTTTTTTAGGCATGGTAGAGCTTCTTGGTCTGGTATTTCGGCTCACAGGTCAGGTTGACCCCCAGCTTGTGATAAACATTCTCATCCACGCGGGAGAGAATCACACTGGCATGGGCCTCACACCCGCGCAGCTTACTCAGTTGCTGCATGGCCAGCGCTGCAGTGGGGTTGGTAGCGGCGCATATGGACAGTGCGATAAGGATCTCATCGGAATGCAGGCGAGGATTGTGGTTGCCAAGGTAATCCACCTTTAGGCGCTGGATAGGCTCGATAATGATAGGCGACAGCAGGTGCATCTCATCATTGATGCCGCCCAGCTCCTTCAAGGCGTTGAGCATGAGCGCGGCGGAAGGCCCCAAGAGAGAGCTGGTCTTCCCGGTGACGATGCGGCCATCAGGCAGCTCCAGCGCCATCGCGGGTTGGCCGGTCTCCTCCGCTTTGGCGCAGGCGGCGGCCACCACGGGACGGTCGGCGGACGATACATTCAGCTGGTTCATGATGAGCTCCTGCTTGTGGATCTCAGCAGGCTCGCTGAGCCCCTGACGCACCAGGCAGGCGGTGGCATAGTACCGGCGGATGACCTCCTGCTCGGAAGCACGACGGCAGGCATCGTCATCTATGATGCAGTTGCCCGCCATATTGACGCCCATATCGGTCGGACTTTTGTAGGGAGAGGAGCCGTAAATGCGCTGGAAAATGGCATTGAGCACCGGGAAGATCTCGATATCACGGTTGTAATTGACGGTGGTGACACCGTAGGCTTCCAGGTGGAAAGGATCAATCATATTGACATCGTTGAGGTCGGTGGTGGCGGCCTCATACGCCAGGTTGACAGGGTGCTTGAGGGGGAGGTTCCAAATGGGAAAGGTCTCAAATTTGGCATATCCGGCCTTGACCCCGCGCTTATTTTCGTGGAAGAGCTGGGAAAGGCAGGTGGCCATTTTGCCGCTGCCGGGGCCGGGGGCGGTGACTACCACCAGCGGGCGGGTGGTTTCGATGTATTCATTCTTACCAAAGCCCTCATCGCTGACGATGAGCGGGACATTGGAGGGATAATCGGGGATGATATAGTGGCGGTAGACCTTGACCCCCAGGGTCTCCAGGCGCTTCTGGAAGGCATCGGCGGCTGGCTGGGCATGGTAATGGGTGATGCAGACGCTGCCCACATACAGGCCGATCCCACGGAAGGCATCGATGAGGCGCAGGACATCCAGATCGTAGGTGATACCCAGATCGCCGCGGCGCTTGTTCTTTTCGATGGCATCAGCGCTGATGACAATGACGATCTCCGCGGAGTCCTTCATCTGCAGCAGCATTTTCACCTTGCTATCCGGCGCAAACCCCGGCAGCACGCGGGAAGCGTGGTAATCATCAAAGAGCTTACCGCCGAATTCCAGGTACAGCTTACCGCCAAACTGACCGATGCGCTCCCGGATCTTATCCGACTGCATTTGCAGGTATTTTTCATTATCAAAGCCGATTTTGAACATGATTTCCTCCTCGTATTATCCTCTGTCACTGCGTTTTTATAGGGGACTGCCGCCCATCGCCGGCAAAAATAAAAAAAGCGCCTTTTGCGAGGCGCTTCTTTTGTTCCCCCTTTGGGGGAGCCCTTACGATTATATCATTAGTGGGCGGGACATGGCAAGTGGAATCGCGTATAATTTATCCCGAAAATTTTAGCGAATAGCGCCAAAATCCATTACTGCGGCCGTTTTTGTCGGCCGGAGATGATAACGCCGCCAATGATAAGCAGCGCCCCCACAATGGCCGTCCAGCTCATGGGCTCCCCCAGCAGGAAGTGGGAGGCCACTATAGTGATAAAGGGCTGGAGATAGATATAGTTATTGGCGTGAACAACTCCCAGCCGGTCGATGACAACATTCCACACGGCAAAGCAGACGGCACTGCCCAGCACCGCCAAGAACAGGATGCAGAACAGCGGCTTTGGCTGTGCCAGCGGGGTAAAGTCGATCGAAAGCTCCCCGCGGGCAGCCAGCAGCGGCACCGAGGTAACCGCGCCGTACAGGATGACCCGGCGGGCCAGCAGCGTGCTGTCCACCCGGCCGGAAAGCCGCTTGATAAGGACTGAATAGCAGGCCCAGCTGGCTGCCGCCAAAAAGGCCAGCAGATCGCCTACCGGGCTGAGCTTGAGCACCAGCGCGCCGTTAAGCACCACCAGCACCACACCACTCATGGCCACGGCAAAGCCGACCCAAACGGTGGTGTGGAGCTTTTCATCCCTGGTAAAAAAGTGCGCCAGGATGGAGGTAAGGATGGGCGCCATCGCCACAATGATGCTGACATTGGCGGCAAAGGTATGCTGCAGGGCGGTGTTTTCGGTCCAAAAGTACAAGGTCCCGCCCAAAATGCCCAGCAGCAGGAAGGTCAGCTCTCCCCTGCCCTGCCACGGTAGCGGCCGGGGGCGCAGCAGCCACAGCACAAAATAGGCAAGCACAAAGCGCATCAGCATCACCTGCGCCGGGGTGTAGTACGCCAGCAGTTCCTTACTGCAAACAAAGGTGGTAGCCCAGACGATACATACCAGCAGCGCCATCATATGCGCCCCGATTTGTCGGGATCTGTTTTCACGGTTTGCGGTTGTCATAGGGTTCGGGTTCTCCTTATTGCCCGCCCTGCGGCCGGATGACCGAAAGGGCGCTGTTGGCGGTGTCGTAGTCCTCCCGCAGGCGCTGCTCCAGCTCCTCCACCGTGGCGGAGCGCAGTGTTTCCAGCGGGTAGTAGATATCCTTCATGCCCGAAAAATGGGCGGCGGCCATCAGGCCGGCAATGGATTCCGCACGGCCGTAAAGGCCGATGGTGCGGCCGTAATTGGCACGGCGGCAGCGGGCAAAATCCTGCGGTGGGATGCCCTGTCGCTGCAGGGTGGTCACTCGCTCACACAGGGCTTCATAGACAGCCTGTGGCTGACGGCTTTCGCCGTCAAACATCGCACAGATAAAGTCGCGTCCCGCCATCACCTCGCTGCCAAAGGTAGCGTTGATCTCGCCCGCCTCGTACAAACGGCGGTACAGGTCAGTCGTTTCGCCGCAGATGAGGTCAAGCAGCAGTTCATCCAGCAGGCGGTGGCGCATATTTTCCTTTTCGCCGCCCGCCGCCTTAAAACCGACCTGGAACATCGGCGTGGCAATGGGCATTTTCTGCTCGCAGTAGTGCTCCCGCACCGTTCTTGGCTCCCGGATGGTAAGCGGGTTGGCCGCGGTCTTCGCTGTGGGGAAATATTTTTCCGCCAGTTCCAGCACCGCGTCCTCCTCAAAGCACCCGGCAACCGAAAGTACCATATTGCCTGGGCAATAAAAACGCTCGTAGCAGCGGCGCAGCAGGGCGGCATCTATGTGGGCGATGGATTCCTCCGTCCCGGCAATATCCTCCCGGATGGGATGAACATGGTACATGGCCTGCAAAAGGTTCGCCGTGACCATCCACTCGGGGCTGTCGCGGTACATGCGCAGCTCCTCTGCAATGATCCCTCTTTCCCGGCGGACGGAAGGCCCGGTAAAATAGGGCGTCGCTACAAAGTCCAGCAGCACCTCCAGCGCCTTGGAAAAGTTTTCGGTACAGCTAAAGTAGTAGGCCGTCTTATCAAAGCTGGTAAAGGCATTGGCGGAAGCGCCCAGTGCGTCAAAGCGCTGCATGGCGTCTCCGTAGGGGCAGTCGAACATCTTGTGTTCCAGATAATGCGCCACCCCGGCCGGAAGCCGCACCTCCCTGCCCCGCACCCGGTAGCCGGTATCTATGGAACCCACCCCGACAGTCAGCATGGCATAGGCGGTCACAAAGCCGGGCATCCGGCACATCTGCACCGTCAGGCCGCTGGGCAGCACTATGGTGCGGGTGCTTTGTCCCAGCAGCTCGGAGGTATGGCGTTCATCAATCCTCATCGCACCCATTCTCCTTCCCTACGGCCTGCAAAAAGAACACAGTATCCAGTGTAAGCGCTGCCGCGGCGGCCGCCACCTCTTCCGCGGTGATGGAGGCGATCTCCTCCATATCCTGCTGCGGCGTGATGGGATCCCCCTGCAAAAGCCCGCTGAGATACCAGCCCTCGGTGCGGGCCAGGCTATCCCCAATGGAGCAGAGCGAGCTTTGGAACGCCAGCTTGATGTGAGAAAGCTCCTGCGGAGTGATATGCCCGGCGGCCAGGTCGGCTATCTCGGCCAGGATGGCGCTTTGCAGCCGCTCCCGGTTGGCCTCCTCCAGGCCGCATTCAATAAGCAGTATGCCGGTAAGCAGGTTGACCCGCGCGCCGCAGTAATAGCAGCAGCCCAGCCTTTCCCGTACATTGGTAAAAAGCCGGGAGCCGGTGCTGCCGCCCAGCAGGGCGGTCATCACACGCAGGGCGGTACGGGCCCGGCGCTGCCGCGGCAGGCCGGTGCGGAAGCCCAGCACCAGCTTGCTTTGGCTCATGGGCAGCTGCTCGGCCAGCTCCGTTACCCGCTCCGCCCGCCGGGGGAGCCGCTGCGGAGTAGGACAAAGCGGTGCGCGCTCCACCCCGTCAAACAGTTTGGTAAATACCTCCTCGGCATAGTCCGGGCTGCCGCACCCGCTAAAGAAGATCTCTATGCGGGCCGTGCGGATCAGTTCCCGGTAGCGGTCATAGGCCTCCTTCGGTGTGACAGAAAGCGCCTCCTGCACTGTGCCGTAGCGCGGCAGCGCAAAGCGGCAGCCCCGGCCCATCTCAGCCGTGCAGCGCTGGGCCGCGTAGCTGCGTTTATCGTTGATCTCCGCCTCGATGGTATCAATAAGGTACTGCTGCTCCAGCCGGAAGGCCTCCTCCGGGAAGGCATCGCCCTCCACCTTCGGCTCCAGCAGTATTTCTCCCAACAGCTCGGCGCAGCCCCGGCTGATGCTCTCCCCTTCCAGCGCAAAGCGGTCATCCGCGCCGGCGATGGAAAATGTGAGCAGCTGGTTTTCGCCGTGGCGGGAAATATCGGTATCCAGCACTGCCCCGTAGAGGTCCGCCAGGCGGCATTCCAGCTCGGTCATATCCCGGCAGCGGCGGCTGCCCATGCGCAGCAGGTATGCCGCCAGCACCGCCGCGGAGGTCTTCCCCTCCGCCAGCGGTGTAATAATAGTGACTGATATGCTGTTGTGGTAGAATTTAGGGTCGTGAATGCGGGAAAACCATACGCCATCGGCGATGGCGCGGCGCTGCAGGGGTCCTGTCATATGTATCTCCTGGGGGTGAAATTTTATCAAAGGCCCGTCCCATCAAAGGGCGGGGTGTAGGCGGCATCGGCGGAAGAACGCTGCTGGGTATAGCCCAAAAAGCCCAGCTCCTCCGCCCGCTCGCAGGCCTTGCGGTATTCGTAGGTAAAAATGGGGCGCTGCAATTCCCGGATGGCAATACCGGCAGGCGGAGTATACTGGCTCATCAAGCTCAGCCGAATATCCTCCGGAGAGAAATTATCCGCCAGCCAGTTCAGCAGCCTTAGGCTGTCCTTATGGGCTCCCGGCAGCACCAGGTGCCGCACCACCATACCGCTTTGCAGCATGCCGTTTTCATCAAAGCGCACCGGCCCCACCTGCCGGAACATCTCCCGCAGGGCCTGGGCCGCCACGGCAAAATAATCCGGCGCAGCAGAATACCGGGCGGAAAGCGCGCTGTCGTAATATTTCAGGTCGGGCAGGTAGATCTGCACCCTGCCCTCCAGCAGCCGCAGCATTTCCACCCGCTCGTACCCGCCGGTATTATACAGTACCGGGATCGCCAGGCGTTCGCCGCACAGGTTCAGCGCTTCCAGTATCCACGGCAGATACTGCGTGGGGGTAACCAAATTGATATTGTACGCCCCCTGCGCCTGCAATGCAAGGAAAACTTCCGCCAGCCGTCCGGCGGTGATCTCTTTCCCCTCGCCCCCGTGGCTGATGGCGCCATTCTGGCAAAAAACGCAGCCCAGCGTACACCCGCAGAAAAACACCGTCCCGGAGCCCCGTTCGGGGTCCTCCCCGCTGATGCAGGGCTCCTCCCACCGGTGGAGAGCGGCCCGGGCGGCGCGCAGGGTATTCCCCGCCCCGCAGCGGCCAGTTTGGGTACGGCGGTCCGCCCCGCAGCGGCGGGGACATAGTTCGCAATGTTCGGGGATTAGTACCGCCATACACTTTACCGCCTTTCAGCACAATGCCGCAGGCAGTCCTGCGGCATCGTGAAATTTAAGATAATAAATTTATTTTGCGATGATGCCATCAAATGCCGCCCAGGGCAGCACACTGTAACCATCGCACACCGTCTCCCGGCTGATGCCGCGGAGATTCTTCAGCAGCTCGGCAAAGTTGCCGCTGATCATGGTTTCGGTCACGGCGCCGGCCAGCTTGCCGTCTTTAATGAGGAAGCTGTTCTTGGCCACGCCGTTAAAGTCGCCGCTGGCGCCGGGCTGGCCGCCGGAGAAGCGGTTGATAAGAATGCCGTTCTTGATCCCGGCAATGATCTCCTCCAAACTCTGCTCGCCAGGATGCAGGAAGTAGGCGCCGCTCTGGTTGGCAGCGCGTTTCTGGCCGGTCTTGCGTGCCGCGTATTCGGAAAGGCAGAAGCTCTCCAGCACGCCATCCCGCAGAATAACGCCGTTTTCGCTCTTATAGCCATTGCTGTCAAAGCGTTCACCGCAGACGATGCGCTCATCCAGCGGCCTTGTTTCCAGCGTAATGCCGCTGGAGGCGACCTTTTGGCCCAGCTTATCCTTCCAGATACTCGTATCACTGATGAGGGCATAATCCCCAGCATAGCAGCCCAGCGCGGTGCCCAGGAATTCTCCCATAAAAGCCGGACTCACCAGCAGCGTCCCCTCAAATTTCTCCGGAACAGGCGCGGCGGTCAGGTCAGCCTCGGCATCCCGCAGCAGGCGGCGCATCATGCCGGTCTCCATTAGGGGTTGGTCCAGCCGGTCGGTCAGGTAGCCGGTGCCGTTAAAGGAACCCGCCTTCTCCCCCTCGTGGGCGGAGAACATGGTGCTGATGATATACCCACCGTTCTGGTAGCGCATCTCCACACCGTTGGTGTTCATCAGCAGGATGTCGTCGTGGTCATATTTCGCGATGAGCTGTTCCATATTGATCTTGGGATACTCGGTGTGCAGGGTATCCATGTACTCCCGCAGCCTGTCAAAGAGCTTATCCCGGTCGGGGGTAAGCACCCCGGCGGTAAAGCTCATATTCTCTGCCTTGGGCGCGATGGATTCCGCTTCATCGGGCTGGGCTGCCATCACCGCCGCCATGCAGTCCTTTACCGCGGCGTCTATGGCTTCCTTTTCGCAGGAATTGGTGTGAATATTGCCGGTTTTCTGCTCCTTGATCGCCTTGAGGGAAAGTCCGCTCTTAAAGCCGGAGCGCATTAGGCTGAATTCCCCGCCATCAATGTTCAGTTCGTCTATCTTGCCGCTGGTCACAATCACGGCGGCGTCATCGGCGCCGGCCTTTTGCAGCTGTTCCAGCGCGTAGCTGGCTGCGTCCTTCAAATTCATCATGCTGCTTCCCTCACTTTCCCGCTACATTCACTTTGCACTTTACGGCCGGGCCACCCATGCCCACCGGCATCGGCTGCTTTTTGCCGCAGGTACCGCTGCAGCTCCACACCATGTCGTCGCTCAGCATATCCACGGTTTGCAGCATCTGGAATGCGAAGCCGGAAATGGTGGTATCCCGCACCGCGCGGCCCAGCTTGCCGTTCTTGATCTCATACCCCATCATAATACCAAACATGAACTCGCCGGTGGTATCGGCCTGGCCGTTATTGGTCTGGGTAAAGTAATAACCGTCATCAATGGCGGCAATCATATCCTCCAGCTTGTCCTTGCCGGGCAGGATGGCGGTGTTTCTCATACGGATCAGCGGCTCATCGCTGTACGCATAGCCGCGGGCATTGCCGTGCGGCTCCATGCCAAAGTGCTGGGCGGTCTCACGGCTGTTCATGTAGCCCACCAGGATGCCGTCCTTGATGAGGACTTCATCAGAAGCGGGCGTGCCCTCATCATCTACATACACCGGCAGCGGGGCACGGCTGCCATCGGGCAGGGTGTGGGCATAGTCCACCATGGTAATAAGGTCAGTAGCGACCCGCTTGCCCAGGTTGTGCGCAGCCACGGAGCCGCCCAGCACCAGGTCGGCCTCTACGGTGTGGCCCACGGCCTCGTGTGCCAGAATACCGGCCAGCGCCGGAGCCAGCACAACATCCTTCAGCCCTGCGTTGGTAAAGACGCCCTCGCGCTTCTTCATCAGCAGCTCCACCTGCTCGTCCAGCTTTTCGTAGTACTTGCTGGGGTCGGTAAAGTGGTCGGTAAGGACGCCCTCGCCGCCGCCCAGCACATCAAAGATCTCAACCGGCATCCCATCGGGCGCGTCAGCGGTAAGCTGCACGACCAGATGGGTGCGGGGCCGCACGCTGTGGCTGTTGGTGCCGTCGCTGACAGTCAGCAGCTTCTCCATGCAGTCATGGCGCAGCAGCACCCGGCGGCTTAACAGATTGGGGTACTTCTGCTTCAGGTAATCATCCGCCGCCCGTACAAACTCGATGTAGTCCTTCTGCGGCACCTCAATATATTCCTTATCCTTCGCCACCATGCCGCTGGGCAGCACCGGCAGCGCGGGACGGTTCTTCTTCACGCGGGCATCCAGGAAAAGCGCGTTCTCCTCGGCGGCCTTCAGCACGCGGCGCACACTCTCCTCATCGTATTCCACGGCGCTGGCAAAGCCATAAACGCCATTGCGGTACACCCGTGCGGAAACACCGCCCTGCTGGGCGCGGGCATTGCTTTGCAGGTCGCCGTTCAGCATGGCTACCGCGTGGCTGGTGCTGATCTGCGCGCGCAGCTCCACATGGCCGTGCAGCTGCGGTGCAAAGGATGAAAGATAATCTTTCAGCATATCGGTTCCTCCATATCTAATATCGTTCCGCCGCCGATGACCGACCCGTTGCGGTAGAAAACCACCGCCTGGCCGGGCGCCGGGGCGCGTTGTGCTTCCATAAAGTCCACCCGGACGGTACCGGGGATGGGGCCGGGGCTGATAACCGCCGCGGCCGCCCGGTGGGCATATCTTATCTTCGCTTCCACTTCCAGCGGTCCGTGCAGGTCCTCTATGGCGATCCAGTTGAGGTCATCAGCAAAGATGGTCCTGCGAAACAGCCGGCTTTCCTCGGTGGTCAGCTCCACGGTGTTTTCCGCCGCGTTAATGCGCCGCACAAAGGCATGGCACCCCAGCGAGATGCCCAGCCCCTTGCGCTGACCGATGGTATAGTGAGTAATGCCTTTATTGGGGCCGAGCACCGTACCATCCTCCGCCACAAACTGCCCGGCGGGCAGTTCTTTTCCCGTCCAGCGCCGCAGGAATGCATTATAGTCGCCATCCGGCACAAAGCAGATATCCTGGCTGTCCGGCTTTTTTGCCACCACCAGTCCGCTTTCCTCCGCTATGGCGCGTATCTCCGGCTTGGAGTACTCCCCCAGCGGCAGCCGCAGCATGGCCAGCTGCTCCTGCGTCAGGTTATACAGCACATAGCTCTGGTCCTTTTCGGGATGAATGGCTCTTTTCAGCTCCCAGCGGCCGGTCGCTTCATTATAGCTGCAGCGGGCATAGTGTCCGGTCGCCATCAGGTCAAAGCCCAGCTCCCGGAGCTTATGGGAAAAGGCCCCAAATTTAATATACCGGTTGCAGTTGATGCAGGGATTGGGGGTACGCCCGCGCAGGTACTCCTCCGCAAAGGGCGCGACCACCTCCTGCCGGAACAGCTCCTTGTAGTTGATCGCATAGTGCGGAATGCCCAGCTGCTGGCACACATAGGCCGCGTCCCGCACATCGTCGGCGCTGCAGCAGCCGGATTCCAGCGCGGGATCATCCCACAGCTTAAAGGTCACACCGGTGACCTCATAGCCCTGCCGCAGCAGCAGATAGGCCGCCACCGAGCTGTCCACTCCGCCGCTCATGCCTACCATGATCTTCCGGGCCATCGGTGTTCCCTCCTTTTCGGTAAAATAAAGTTTTGTCTTATGCCGGGCGTCTCCGGTGGAAACGCTCCGCAATGGCCACCACCACATGGCCCAGCTCCTTCACCCGCAGCAGCAGGCAGGCGATAAAGTAAACGATCATCGCCACTACGATCGCTGCCAGCAGGCTCACCAGCAGCGAGGTCGTCTTGGTAGAAAACCAGTGGTAGAAAGGCAGCGTCACCGCGGTCATGGCCCCGGCCGCTATTATCATCTTCAGGTAGGTCCCCGCCAGGTACCGGTAGCCCATATGCCCCATCTTGCGCTGCAGCTGAATAATCAGCAGCACGGTGGTAATAAAGCTGGAAAGCGCCGTCGCCAGCGCCAGCCCCTTGTGCTCCATCGTCCGCATCAGCAGCAGATTAATGACGATATTAAGCACGATCGCCAGCAGCGAATTGATGGTCGGCGTCTTGGTATCCTGCAGGGCGTAGTACACATTGATGGTCACTTCCTTGATGCTGTAAAAGAGCAGCCCCAGCGAGTAGAAAAACACAACCTCCCCGGTGCGCTGCACATCAAATTCGGTAAACTCCCCGCGGAAAAACAGCAGCTGCACAAATTCCTTGGAGAACATCATCATGCCCGCCGAAATGGGGATGACAAACAGCCCGATGATACCGCAGCTGGAGCGGTAGGTGTGCTTCAGCTGCCGGGTATCGCTGGCGGCGGAAAGCCGGGAGAGCTGCGGGAACAGCGCAGTGGTGATAGAGACCACAAACACCGAGGTCACAAACCCGGTGATGCGGTTGCCGTAATTCAGCACCGAGACCACGCCCTCCGAAAGCAGCGAGGCGATGCTCTTATCAATGATGATATTGATGGAATTGATGGTCTTGCCCAGGAAGATAGGCAGAACCATCACCAGGAATTTACGGATATTATGGTTGCGGAAGGCGATATCCGGGTGGTAGCAGAACTGCCGCCGCAGCGCCACCAGTAGCACCAGCAGGAACTCCCCTGCGTAGCCGATGACAACGCCCCAGCCCAGCATATCGTAGTTCTCTCCGGAAAGGAGAATGGTGGCGATGACCGCGATGTTCAGCGGCACGCTCACCATGCCAACGGTAAAAAAGCAGCCCTTCATCTGCAGGTAGCCCTGCAAAATATAGCCGACCCCCAGGAACACCAGCGAGGCGATCATGATGGAGGAAAGGTTCACCGTTAGGTCCAGCTGTGCGCCCTCAAAGCCCAGCGCGAACAGCCGCACAATGGGATACCGCAGCGCCAGAAACACAGCGATAAAGCCCACCGAGAGCAAAAACGACATGGTGATCACCTGGTCGTGGAACGGCTTTTCCTCACCGGGGCGGTTCTGCTGCAGGTCGGTATAAACGCTGATATAGCTGGTCAGCATAGCGGTACCCAGCCCGGAAAAGAGAATGGTGGGCAGGGTGAACGCCACCACATAGGCGTCACTTACATTGCTGGCACCGTAAGAAAAGGCCAGCGAAAGCTCCCGGCAGAAGCCGAGCACCTTGGCCAGTATCGTGGTCAGCACCATGATGATGGCATGGACAGCGGTCTTGTTCATTTACTCATAGCTCCGTTACGAAATGTGATAAACGCCGCCTTACTGCAGCTTGCCAAAATTACTGAACGGGAAAAGGGTGAAGATCGCCCGTCCCTGGATGGACTCGCCAGAAACATAGGGGTTCTGCCAGTAACGGCTATCCATGGAATTGGCCCGGTTATCGCCCATAAAGAGGTAATACCCCTCCGGGACATCAAACTCACTGGGAATGGCATACTGGTACACCACATAGCTTTCCTGCTGCACCTCTCCGTTTATGGTCACGGCGCCGCTTTCATCAATCTCCACATGGTCGCCCGGCAGCCCGATGAGCCGCTTGATGAGTGTGGTGCCGGCCAGCTCCGGGGTCTCCGCCGTAAAGACGATGATATCCCCGCGCTCCAGCTTTTCCAGGTCATGCACCCGCAGCGCGAAAAGCGCGCTGTGCTCGGCAATGGTCGGCTCCATGCTGCCCGTGGGCACAATCGGCACAAAGAACACAAATTTCACGATCAAAAACAGTGCCAAAATCTCCAGCCCAAAGGGCAGGATCCACTCCTTATACAGCCGCTTAAAGGTCATGGGCTGCTTTTCTTTCTTTGGGGTATTTTCAGGTTTTTTTTCGCCGGCGGCAGGGGCGGTATTCTCCGGCTGGCCGGCATTCTCTATGATATCGGTCATGCTATATCCTCACAGTGTTTCTTTACTTCAGTATTTCCTTCAGGAAGCTCTCTCCGGCGATCTCCGCCTTGACGCCCAGGTATTCCGCCACGGTGGCGGCCAGGTCGGCGTAGGTGCTCCGGGTACCAATATTGACTCCCGGCTTCACTTTTGCGCCGTAGGCCAGCATGGGCACATGCTCCCGGGAATGATCGGTGCTGGGAGTGGAAGGATCGCAGCCGTGGTCTGCCGTGATGAACAGCAGGTCATCGGGCCGCAGCAGCGGCAGCAGCTCCCGCAGCTGCCCATCAAATTCCGTCAGCGCGTTGGCATAGCCGTCCACATCATTGCGGTGGCCGTACAGCATATCAAAGTCCACCAGGTTCACAAAGCACAGTCCGTTAAAATCCTTTTTGGCATAATCCAGCGTGTGGTTCATACCGTCGGCGTTGCTCTTGTTGCGCACCATCTCGGTAATGCCCTGCCCGGCAAAGATATCATAGATCTTCCCCACGCCAATGGAGGCCAGCCCCGCCGCCTGGATGTAATCCAGCAGCGTTTTCTTGGGGGGCTTCAGCGAAAAATCATGCCGGTTGCTGGTGCGGGTGTAGTTGGGGTATTCCCCCACATACGGCCGCGCAATGACCCGTCCGACCCCCAGCTCAGGCCCCTGCAGCATTTCCCGCGCCTCTTCGCAGATATGATAAAGCTCCTCCACCGGCACATCGGCCTCGTTGGCCGCGATTTGAAACACACTGTCCGCCGAGGTATAGCAGATCAGCCCGCCGGTTTCCTTCTGCTCCCGGCCGTAGTCCTTTATCACCTCGGTCCCGGAATAGGGCTTATTGCACAGCACCTTACGCCCGGTCTTTTCCTCAAAGGCCTTGATAAAGCTCTCCGGGAAACCATCGGGGAAGGTCGGCATCGGCTGGGGCGAAATAACTCCCGCCAGCTCCCAGTGTCCGATGGTGGTATCCTTGCCGCGGCTCTTTTCCGCCATGCGGCCGTAGGCGCCCACCGGGGCCGCCGCCGGAGTGCCGCAGCCCACCTCATCAATATTAAAGATGCCCATTTTCGTCAGCATCGGGATATCCAGCTTGGAGGAAGTGGTGCAGGCACGCAGGGTATTGCTGCCCGCATCGCCAAAGTCTGCGCTATCTGGCATTTCGCCGCAGCCGCAGCTATCCAGCACAATGAGAAAAACGCGCTTTTCCATAGTCTATACTCCTTGCTCCCCACGCCGCAGCGCGGGGTCAAATTTCGGGAGATTTTCCCAATGCTTTATTGTATCACATTTTTGGCATAAAGGGAAGTGAACATTCCTTTAACACTCTTTTTTCTTTCTCCGCCGCGGCCCTGCCTTTTTCACGGAAAAATTCATCGTTCGCTCCTGGCACTTTCCGGTTTTCCCGGGGAAAACCGTGCTCTCCGCGCCAAAAGCGGCCATTTTCCGGCGCTCAAAAAAAGGCCATTTTTTTACGGAACCTTTACAATTCTGGGAATGTATGGGCGCATATTGCATGAATACTGGATGGTACAGGATAAGATTGCATCAAATCAGTGAAATATTGCATATGTGGGGGCGGGTTTCACCGGCGTTTCGGGCCGGTTTTCTTTGACAGATGCGGCAAAAAAGACTACAATGAGAATTAGAAATTTGCCGCAAGGAGGCCCCGCCATGAAGCAGTATGTTATCGCCCTGGATCAGGGTACCACCAGTTCCCGCGCCATTCTGTTCGACCGGGAGCAGAATATCATCGCCATGGGACAAAAGGAGTTCCCCCAGCACTACCCCAAGGCCGGCTATGTGGAGCATGACCCCATGGAGATCTACTCCTCCCAGTACGGTGTGATGGTGGAGGTGCTGGCAAAAAGCAATGTCCAGCCGGAGGAAATCGCCGCCATCGGCATCACCAATCAGCGCGAGACCACCATCGTGTGGGATAAGGAGACCGGCCGCCCCATTTACAATGCCATTGTCTGGCAGTGCCGCCGCACCGCCCCCCTGTGCGAGGAGCTCAAGCGCCGGGGCCTGGAGGACTACATCCGCGAGCGCACGGGCCTCCTCATCGATGCCTATTTTTCCGGCACCAAGATCAAGTGGATCCTGGACAATGTGCCGGATGCCCGCCAGATGGCGAAGGAAGGCCGTCTGCTCTTCGGCACGGTGGATACCTGGCTCATCTGGAAGCTGACCGGCGGGCGCGCGCATGTGACCGACTACACCAACGCCAGCCGCACCATGCTGTATGATATCCGCCACATGTGCTGGGATAAAAAAATCTGTGAGGCATTGGATATCCCCATGAACATGCTGCCGGAAGTCAAGCCCTCCAGCGCCATATACGGCACCATGAACTATGCCGGCGTGGAGATCCCCATTGCCGGGTGCGCGGGCGACCAGCAGGCCGCGCTTTTTGGGCAGACCTGCTTTGCCCCAGGTGAGGCGAAGAATACATACGGCACCGGCTGCTTCCTGCTGATGAACACCGGGACGGATATTTTCCAAAGCAAAAACGGCCTGGTGACCACCATGGCCGCCAGCGCCGACGGCACCGCCCGCTATGCCCTGGAGGGCAGCGTTTTCATCGGCGGGGCGGTCATCCAGTGGATCCGGGATGAGCTGCATCTCATCCACGAGGCGGCCGACAGTGAATACTTTGCCACCCGGCTGGAGGATAACGGCGGGGTGTATGTGGTCCCGGCCTTTACCGGCCTGGGCGCCCCCTACTGGGACATGTATGCCAGAGGAGCCATCATGGGGCTGACCCGCGGCTGCAACCGCAAGCACATCATCCGGGCCGCGCTGGAATCCATCGCCTACCAAAGCCGGGATGTGCTGGTGGCCATGGAGCGGGATACCGACATCCGGCTGCAGGAGCTGCGGGTGGATGGCGGCGCTTCCGCCAATAACTTCCTGATGCAGTTCCAAAGCGACATCATCCATACCACCATCCGCCGGCCGATGATAAGGGAAACGACGGCATTGGGTGCCGCTTATCTGGCGGGCCTTGCCACCGGTGTGTGGAACGACCTGGATGAGATCCGGGAGCAGTGGACGCTGGATAAGCTGTATACCCCACAGATGAGTGAGGAGGCCCGGGAGCGCAACCTGCGCGGCTGGGATAAAGCCATCGGCCGGGTGCAGCACTGGGAGGACCGATGAGCATTACTCACTGGAAATACTGTCCCATTAAAGCAACCATTCGGACAAGATAAGAGGCATTTGGTCGGCTACAAAGCCTAAAAAACATCTTTCACCGGGAAAGCCCGCCAAAGTGGAGAGGCTATCCGAGTAAGATAATGTCCACTGGTTGGGTTCTGCGACGAGAGAGTCAATGAATATTGCTCGCCGGGAAAACCGGCTGGGGCGGAGCGGCCACATTCACTGGCCAGGTGCGGCACAGGAAAGACCGGTGAAACGGAGATTTTTTTGAAAAGGGCAGGTGCACGGGAGGGTCGCCCCGCAGGGGCGGCGGCGCAGCCGCCGGGACGGGCGAAGCCCGTCACACCGCCCGGAGGGCGGTGCCCTGCGGGGCGGCCCCCGCACCCTGCTGAAACCAAGACAGAAAGGCGGAACTGCCATGACCGAAGCCATGCTGACACCCTGGGGAGAGGCACTTGACCGGGAGCACCCGCTGCCGGAATACCCCCGCCCCCAGCTGAGGAGAAACAGCTACCTGAACCTGAACGGCATATGGGAATATGCCATTACCAAAACGGCCGAAAAGCCCGCTGCCATGCAAGGGGAGATCGTGGTGCCCTTTTCGCCGGAGACCCCGCTTTCCGGGGTGGGACACCTCTTGCAGCCGGATGAGTACCTGTGGTACCGCCGCAGCGTCACCCTGCCGGAGGGCTTTTTCCGGGGCGGCCGGCTGCTCCTTCATTTCGGGGCGGTGGACCAGTGCTGCACCGTGTGGGTCAACGGCCAGGAAGCGGGCAGTCACACCGGGGGCTACCTGCCCTTTGCCCTGGATGTGACCGAGCTTATTGAGGGCGATGCCTTTACGCTGGAGCTTCGTGTCACCGACCCCACCGATACCGGTTCCCTTTCCCGCGGCAAGCAGCGGCTGAAAAACACCGGCATCTGGTACACGCCGCAGTCTGGCATTTGGCAGACGGTGTGGATGGAATGCGTACCGGAAAATTATCTGCGGTCCCTGCGCATTACCCCAAAGCCGGAGGAAAATGCGGTCCACATTCGGCTGGAGGCGGATGACCCTGCCATGGCCGCTGTCACGATTTGCAGGGATGGGGGCATCATTGCCGAAGGGCAAACCGACGAAAATGGGGAGAGCACGCTTACCATCCCGGCGGAGGAACTGCGCCTGTGGAGCCCGGAGAATCCGTTCCTCTACGATGCTGCCATCACCCTGGCGGGCGGCGATAAAGTGGAGAGCTACTTTGGGATGCGCTCCTTCGGCATCGGGAAGGATGAAAAGGGGCTGCCGCGGCTGCTGCTGAATGGAAAGCCCTATTTCCAGAACGGACTGCTGGACCAGGGCTACTGGAGCGACGGCTACTACACCGCCCCCAGCGATGAGGCGCTGATCCATGACATTGCTGAAATGAAGCGGCTGGGCTTTAATATGCTGCGCAAGCACATCAAGGTGGAGCCGCTGCGCTGGTACTACCACTGTGACCGGCTGGGGATGCTGGTATGGCAGGATATGATGAACGGCGGCGAGAGCTATTCCCCGCTGTCTATCTATGTATTCTCCAACCTGGGGCTGCGGGTCAAGGACGACCGCTACCGCTATTTTTCCCGGAGCGATGAAGCGGGGCGCACCCACTACTACGAGGAACTGGGACAGATGATAGACCTGCTGTACAATACCGTCAGTCTGGCGATGTGGGTGCCCTTTAACGAGGGCTGGGGGCAGTTTGACGCCCTGAAAGCTGCGGAGTTTATCCGAAAGCGGGATGATACCCGGCCGATCGACCACGCCAGCGGCTGGTACGATCAAGGCGGCGGGGACATCAAGAGTATTCACTGGTATTTCCGGCCGTATCACCACAAACAGCCGCCCAAGGAGCAGCGGCCCATCTGCCTGACGGAATACGGCGGCTACAACTGCGCTGTGCCCGGCCACTGCTGGGGCGAGGGTGCCGAATTTGGCTATAAAAAGATCGCCGACCCGGCGGAATTTAACCGAGCGTTCCAAAAGCTGATGGAGGAGCAGATTATCCCCGCCAAGGAGAGGGGGCTGGCCGCGGCCGTTTACACCCAAGTGAGTGATGTGGAGGGCGAGCGCAACGGCCTGCTGACCTATGACCGCAAGGTATGTAAGGCGAATGAGGCGATTTTCCGGGCGGTGAATGCCAAACTTACCGGGGACGCTTGATTTTGACATGGCCAGTGTGTTATACTCGTAAAACCGAAGGAGTGAGCTGGACAACAGCGGGCGGGTGTCCGAAAGGCCCCGCATGAGGAAAGTCCGAGCTCCACAGGGCAGGATAACTGCTAACGGCAGCCGGCGGCGACGCCCGGGAAAGTGCAACAGAGAGATACCGCCCCGCAAGGGGTAAGGGTGGAAAGGCGAGGTAAGAGCTCACCAGCTTTGGGGTGACCCAAAGGCTATGTAAACCCTATCCGGAGCAACACCAAGCGGGATCACAGGGGGCTGCCCGTCCCGATCCCCAAAAGAGTGGCTGGAGCCTGCTGGCAACAGCAGGCCTAGATAGATTGTTGTCCCAGACAGAACTCGGCTTACAGGTTCACTCCTTCCATTTACAGCAAAAAACGGACTTATCCCAAAGCGGATAGGTCCGTTTTTCTTGCTTTTGTCATATCAACGCCATGGAGGTAAGAACCCAGATGGTGAGGAACATGGTGACGACTGAAAAGAGTGTGGTGACCACAATGAGCTGCGCCGCCAGCTCGCCATCGGCGCCGCACTGGTTGGCCAGGGTATAACCGGAGACCGCCGTGGGGCAGGCCAGCATAACTGCCAATGCCGCCAGGGCATCCCCGCGGAAGCCAGCCAGCACCACCAGTGGAATGAACACAAGTGGGATGATGACGCTTTTACCCAGCACCGCCAGCCACAGAGAACGGCCGTAATCGCCGAAGCGGGAAAGGTGGATGCTGCCGCCCAGCACAATAAGGCAATAAGGGGTGGCCATGCCGCCGATATCGCTGACCGTTTTTTCCACAGGCTGGGGCAGCGGGATGCGCAGCAGCAGGAAGATGAGCCCCAGCGCCGCGCCGATGAGGTAGGGGTTTTTGATGATATTGAGCAGCAGCATGGCGGGCTTTACCCGGCCGCCGCGGTAGACCTCGAACAGGATGGCGGAGATGGTGCTGGTGAGCGGAATGATGATGGCCGCCATAATGGCGATGAGGCCGGTATTTTCGCTGCCGTACAAGGAGGCGATGATGGCCATGCCGAAGATGACGAAGTTCACGCGGATCTCGCACTGGATGACCGGGCCGCGGCGCTTGGGGTCGGGCTCCAGCCGACCGAAAATGAGCAATGCCAGCACCAATATAATGAGGATAATGACGATGGAGGCCAAAAGTGGCTTGCCGTAGACCGAGACATCCCACTCCGCGCGGTACAGGCTGTAAAAGAGCTGGGTGGGCAGCAGCAGCTTAAAGCCCAGACGGTCCATGACATTCAGCGTTTTTTCATCCACCCAGCCCAGCCGCCGTACCAGCATACCGACGCACAGCATCAGCAGGATGGGGGTCACGACCCGGATGGAGAGCAGAAATCCTTGCATTTTTTATCCTTTCCCCTGCGGCCATCCACCAGCCGTGGAGTGTTTTTTCATTGTACCATAAGAATTTGGGGAGAACCGTGTCGGATTCTTCCTAAGTATAGCCGCTTTTCACCCACATGGCAAGCCCACTAAGGGCGACGCCCCTCTGTTTGCCGGATAGACGCCGCCCTTATGTTTTTTAGCCGACCGGCCAGTAGCTGCCCTGCTCCACCCGATACAGCGTTTTGACCGGGGCCAGCGTCAGCAGGATATCCACCGGCTGGCGGCTGGAAAACCGCACCGCCGTGCCGCAGCTGGCCTCCAGCGCGCGGGGGCGGGGCATCATCCGGCTGGGGATGCCGCTGCGGGTAAGGGCCCGCGCGTATTCCATCGCCTGCAGCTGGTTGGGGAAGGTCGCGAGATACTCCATGGTACTGCCCCCTTTGGGCATATTGGGGCCGTGCCCCATACCATACTATGCAAAAAGCGCCCCGCTGCCCTGCCCGGCACCCGGATGGGCCATGCCGCATAGAATGCGGAAGTACTCTACTTGTTTTTGCCGGTGGGGAGTGGTACAATAACTGCGGATACACTATTCCCGCAAAAGGAGAACGGAGGCCTCTATGAAACAAATCTATCTGGATAACGGCGCGACCAGCTTCCCCAAGGCGCCGGGGGTTGGCCAGGCCATGAAGGATTACATCGAGAAGGTGGGCGTCAATGTCAACCGCTCCAGCTACCGGGCCACCGCGGAGGCGGCGCTTTCCACCCTGACGGTACGGGAGGACCTGTGCCGGCTGTTCGGCGCCGGGGAGGACCCCAGCTATGCCATCTTTACCAGCGGCGTGACCATGAGCCTGAATATGATCATGAAGGGGGCGCTGCACCCCGGTGATCATCTTATCATCAGCGGGATGGAGCACAATGCGGTGGCGCGCCCTGCCATGCAGCTGGAGGCGGCCGGGGTCAAGGTGTCCATCGCCCCATGCGATGGGGACGGTGTGCTGCGGCTGGAGGAATTTGAACGGCTGTTTACCCCCGAAACCCGGTTGGTGGTGATGCAGTACGCCAGTAATGTCAGCGGAACCATTCAGCCCATCGGGGCGATCGGGGCCATCTGCCGCCGGCACGGGGTGCTTTTCGCGGTGGACAGCGCCCAGGCAGCCGGGCATTTTGCCTTTGATATGCGGAAGTTGCAGATAGACGCCCTGTGCTTTACCGGGCACAAGGGGCTGCTGGGGCCTTCCGGCATTGGCGGCTTTGTGATGAACGAGGAGATGAACAAGGCGCTGACGCCGCTGATCGCGGGGGGGACCGGCAGCATGTCGGCCTCGCTGGAGATGCCCCCTACCCTGCCCGACCGCTACGAGGCAGGGACCCCCAACCTGCCCGGCATTATGGGGCTGGGGGTGGCGCTGCGCTACCTGCAGGAGGTGGGGCTGGATGCCCTGCACAAGCGGGAAATGGCGCTGACCGACCGGTTCCTGACGGGGCTGCGCGGGAATGAACATATCCGTATCCCCGGCCCGGCCGATGCCAAGGGGCGGGTAGGCGTGATCTCGGTGGACTTTTTGCGGCAGGATAACGCCGAGGTGGCGTTCCAGCTGGAGGAGCAGTATGGCATCCTGACGCGGTGCGGGCTGCACTGTGCCCCGCTGGCGCATAAGACGCTGGGGACCTATCCGGAAGGGACGGTGCGCTTTTCCATCGGATATACCACCACCGAGGAGGAAGTGGATGCTGCCATCCGGGCGATCCATGACCTAGCGTAAGGTTTTCGAAAGGCAATGGGCGCCCCGCAGGGGCGGCGGCGAAGCCGCCGGGACGGGCGAAGCCTGTCACACCGCTCGCAGAGCGGTGCCCTGCGGGGCGCCTTTTTGCGGGCTTTCCGCTATAATAAAATCCGGGGCCTCCCTTCGCAGGGGCTCCGGATTTTTTGCTTATTTTACATAGATGGAACAATCCTGGTACTGCTCCACGCAGCCGATGATGGCAGCGCCCGGTACATTTTCGCACTGCAGGAGCTCTGCCAGCAGCTTTTCGGCATCGTGCGCATCCACGGCGATGAGCAGGCCGCCGGAGGTCTGCGGATCGTACAGGATATCCTGCAGATACAGCGGGACGCTTTCGGCGAAGCGGGCGGTAGGCCCGGCAAACTGACGGTTGCGGTAGGCGCCCTCCGGGATGAGGCCCATTTCGGCCAGGGGCTGTACCCCGGGCAGTACCGGCACCTTGGCGCTATCGATGACGATGGTTAAGTCGCTGCCACGGGCCATTTCGGTGGCGTGGCCCATCAGGGCAAAGCCGGTCACATCGGTCATGCTGTGGATACGGTATTTCTGTGCGATCTCACAGGCGTATTTATTGAGGGTTGCCATCTGCTTTACGGCACGCTGGTACAGCTCCGGCGGGGCCAGCTCGGCGCGGTTGGCGGTGGTGGTGATGCCAATGCCCAGGGGTTTGGTGAGGATGAGCACATCCCCTTCCAGTGGGGTGCAATTCATGCGGATCTCATCGGGACGGGCAAAGCCGGTCACGGAAAGGCCGTATTTCGGCTCCTGGTCATTGATGGTATGGCCGCCGGCGATGATGACACCGGCCTCATAGGCTTTCTCGTAGCCGCCTCGCAGCACCTCGTGGATCATCTCCTTGGACATCTGCGGGGTCACGGTCATGATATTGAGCGCAATCTTTGGGGTGGCGCCCATGGCGTAAATATCGCTGATGGCGTTTGCTGCGGCGATCTGCCCGAACATGTAGGGATCATCCACAATGGGAGGGAAGAAATCCAGCGTCTGCACAATGGCCAAATCATCGCTTACCTTATAAACGGCGGCGTCGTCGCTGGTATCGTAGCCCACCAGCAGGTTTTCATCCTTTACCGTGGGGATGCCCTGCAAGATCTGGCTCAGCATTCCCGCGCCTACCTTGGCGCCGCAGCCCCCGCAGGAGGCAAGTTTGCTCATTTTAATATCACCCTGCATTTTATTTTCCCTCCAGTAATTTGGTATAGTACAATACACCCTCCAGAATGCCACCCGCGATGGCGTTGGCCTTATCGGAGGGGGTGAAGCAGTTTTCGACCTTGCACCGGGCGTCAATATCGCCGGATTTGAGGCCCTTGGTCACGGGGGTTCCCTCCGGCAGCATACCGCGGACGATGCCGCCCATATTGGCGTAGACAGGCTCCTCCCCGGCGTAGGCCACCAGCTGACCCTTTTCCACCACATCGGTGATCTTGACCACCGGGTGCCAGATGCCATCGGCGGTGGCGCGGATAATGCGCTCGCCGCTGAACCCGCCCACATTGCCAGGGGTGGCGGTATCCGGTTCGGGCGAGCCCTCATACAGGGTGCGGCCCATATCATGCCCGCGGTTGCTCTCCACACAGAAGTGGCAATCCACACCGGAGGTAAAGCCGGGGCCGATGCCCACCACCAGCGGCGCATCAGTGATTTTTGTTCCGATATTTTTCTTGGCAATGATGGCATCCACCAGCACAGCCGGTTCCAGCTTTTTGGCCTCTTTATATTCGGGGTCAATGAGAATGGGGATCTCCCCTTCCCCGATGATGCGGCGGGCATCCGCAGCATCTTTGGCCAGGCGGGCCGTGACCCCTGTCACCGTTGCGGCGCCATCGTACACCGCACGGGAAAAGGCCACCGTACAGCGTACTGTGGTGGGATTTTCGATATCGGTGCAGACGATTTGAAACCCGCAGCGGTGCAGCCGGCAGGCAATGCCGGTTGCGAGATCCCCCGCGCCTTTAATGGCGATCAGCATATTCTCTCCTCCTATCGCTTCCAAACCTCGTATTCTCCGGGCCGACGCTGCAGGGCCGCGGTTACGACCCGCTCCACGCCTTTTTGCAACAAAAGAGTGGCCAAGGCCGCTATTTCATCCGGCCGGGCCCGATCCGCCTGGTTGAGCAGAACGGCATATGGACGGCTGCCCACATCCTTGCGCTGCGCCAGCGGAGAGCTAAGCAGCATCGCCATCAGCTCCGGGGTTACAATTTGGTCCGGTTCTAGATCAAAACGCAGCTTTGCAAGCTCCGGGCGATGGCACACCTCCCCCAACGGGCACCCCAACGCGGAAAGCCCCGCCACGGCGACGACCGCATCGGCGAAGGCCGGGATGACCGGTTCGCGGTCATTGGGCACCTTCAGCGGCAGGCCCTTGGTGCCGTCCGCTTCTATTATAACACGGTCGGCAAGCTCCGGGAGCTGCTCCAGCAGCGGGGAGGGGCCGAATTTTCTTTCTTCACTCATGGTACCTACCGTCATCAGGCGGCAGCTGGCCAAAAGGCTGCCTAAAACTGCGGCGTCATCGCCCATGTAGCCATTCTCCCTGGGCGGGCGGATGTGGGTGGTGGTGGTCATAATGACCGTTTCGCCCCGCCGGTGGTATTCTTTCCCCAGAGCAGCCATCAGGCTGCTTTTACCGCCGCCGCCTACGATCGCCGTTACATGGGAATTTTCTAGGCCAAAGGACGACATTGCCGAATGGTGTTCCATATTTATTCCCCCTCTCCGGTTTTCACCGATATACTGTTCAAAGAATAACACGCGGCACTTGAAAAGTCAATTGATATCAGTCATAATAAGGATATTAAGGAAGGATAAAGGAGGTTCCCCATGAGCAATAAACAGATGACTGCCAGCACCTCAGTGCGGATCCGTATGGACGATGTGAAGGTATTTGGGCCCGGCATAGCGGAGCTGCTGGAGCGTATTGACCGCTGTGAGTCCATCCGTACCGCCACCATGGAAATGAAAATAGCATACAGCAAGGCCTGGACCATGCTGCGCAGCTGCGAGGCGGCTTTGGGATATCCGCTGATCCAGCGCAAGGTAGGCGGCGCCGGCGGCGGCGGTTCCACCCTGACCCCCGAGGGGCGTTCCCTGTTGGAGCGTTACCGCCAGTGGGAGGCCGACTGCAAAGCTTATGCCAAGGCCCACCTGGCTGATTTCTTCCCGGAGGCCGCCGAATGAACCTTTCGCTGGTTGTACTGGCGGCTGGGGCTTCCCGGCGCTTTGGGGCGGCCAATAAGCTGCTGCAGCTGCTAGATGGCAAGCCACTGTTATGCCACACGCTGGAGCTGGCGGCAGCGCTGCCCGTTATGCAGCGGGCAGCTGTCTGCTCGGTGGAAACCGCCCCCCTAGCGGAAGCGGCAGGTTTTACCGTGCTGCTGAACCCGCAGCCGGAGCTGGGACAGAGCCACAGTCTGCGGCTGGGGCTGGCCGCCTGCCGGGAGAGCGACGGCTGCCTGTTCCTCACCGGAGACCAGCCCTTTATCACCGAGGAAACGCTGCAGAGGCTCATCGCCGCATGGCAAGGGGAGCCCGGCGGGATATGGGGATGCGATTTTGAGGGGCGCTTTTCCATCCCCTCTATCTTCCCTGCCGCTGTGTATGGGGAGCTGCTGACGCAGGATGGCGATGTGGGCGGACGGGAGGTCATGCGGGCCCACCCGGAGCTGGTGCATACCATCCCTGCGCCCCCGCAGGAGCATTTTGATATCGATACCGTGGCGGACCTGGCTGCGGCACAGCAAAAATAACCGAGAAGGAGCAGCCGGTGGGCTGTTCCTTTTTTCTGCGCCGTACCCGCTATCATGCAAAAACACCCCCGTCCTTGCGGACGGGGGGCTTTTGTGTAAAACACGATGAGAAATGGAGCTGTCTTATTTGGTAGAGTTCATCCTTTGATGAACCCCATTCCCTCAAGCTCTAACAGATAATTCAGTCAGTCTGAATTACTCTTTGAACTCATAGTCCTTGCCGGGCAGGATAGCGTTCAGGATGATACCGAACACAGCAGCGCAGGCCAGACCACCGAATGCAACACTACCGATGACGATGTTCTTATGGTTGAAGCCCAGACCGGATACCAGAATGATAGCGGTGATCAGAACGTTACGCATATTAACATAGTCAACCTGGTTCTCAACGATGGTACGGATACCGGTAGCGGCGATCATGCCGTACAGTACGAAGGAGATACCGCCGATGATGGCAGCAGGGATGGAGTTGATGACTGCCTCAAACTTGGGAGACAGGGAGAGGATGATAGCCATGACAGCAGCAATACGCATTACGAAGGGGTCGAATACGCGGGTCAGGGCTACTACGCCGGTGTTCTCGGAGTAGGTGGTGTTGGCAGGGCCGCCGAGCAGACCAGCCAGGGAGGTACCGATACCGTCGCCCAGCAGGGTGCGGGTCAGACCGGGATCAGCAATGAAGTTCTTGCCGCAGGTAGCGCCGATAGCCATAACGTCGCCAACATGCTCAACCATTGCAGCAACGGCAACCGCCAGACCGGCAACGATAGCGTCAGCATTGAACTTGGGCAGATGGAAGTTGGGAAGACCAACCCAGTTAGCAGAACCAACAGCGCTGAAATCAACAGCGCCCATGATGATGGCAACGATGTAGGAAACGATCAGGGAGATAAGAACGGGGATGATCTTGATCATGCCCTTGCCCCAGGTGTTGCAGATGATGATCACGAGAATCGGAACAATGCCCAGCATCCAGTTGGTGAACAGGTTGTCAATAGCGGAGCCGGCGAGGTTAATACCGATGAGGATGATCAGCGGGCCGCAGACCGCAGGGGGGAACAGCTTCATAACTCTCTTGGTACCCAGAACCTTGATCAGGATAGCGAGAATTACATACAGACCGCCAGCAGCAACTACGCCGCCGGTCGCATACTCTTTGCCGTACTGGGGGATAATAGCCTGATACATACCCAGGAAAGCAAAGGAGGAACCCAGGAATACGGGAACCTTGCCCTTGGTGATGAAGTGGAACCACAGGGTAGCAACGCCAGCGCAGAACAGGGTAACGGAAGCGGAAAGGCCCACAATACCCTCGCCATAGCTGTTGGTCAGAACGGGAACCAGAATGGTAGCGCCGAACATGGCGAAGCACTGCTGCAGGCCCATGATAATGGACTTGCCCCAGCCGAGTTCCTTACGAGCATCATAAATGCCGGTAATTTTAGTACTCATTAAATTTGCCTCCTCAATGATTTGGATTCTCCATTTCTCTTGGTCTATCGAACCTCTGCATCAAGACCGAGTGCGCCCATTTATGTACTTACACATCGGCACGGATTTCTTGCGAAATCTCTTTAATGCAGCATCCTTATTATATCTTGTGTTCATAAAAAATTCAATCTCTCGGCCCCCGGTTTTCCGTATTCCACAATTTACAGTTTTTGATGTTGTGCATTTTGCCATCACCCATTGGAGAAACTCCCCAATATCTCCCCTATCATTTTCAATTATATTTGGAATGTTATAAACATATTCCTATTTAGATATGTTAAATATGTCCTAAAATATGCTGCTATTTTCTCCATTTTTGCACCCTTTGCAATAAACTTGTTCGATAATACGGTCCTTGAGGGATATTTTATGCTGTTAAGATTATGTTAATACACCACAAAGACATAGAAACAGGCACCCACCACAGAGGGCAGGTGCCTGCATTTTTAGTGCCTATTGCGCGCGCTTTTGGATAGAATTACTTCTTCTCAGCAGCGGCTTTTTCCTGCAGGGCCTTCAGCATCCGCTCGGGAGTGATGGGCATCTCGGTGAAGCGGCAGCCGGTCGCATTGTAGATCGCGTTGGCGATGGCGGGGGCGCCGGGAACCATTGCAGGCTCGCCGATACCACGGGCGCCATAGGGGCCGGTCTCCTCGGGATGCTCAACGCCCATGGCGATGAAGGTCTCGGGGGCATTATCGATGGTGGGGATCTTGTAGTCCACGAAGGACTTATTGAGGACTTTACCATCCTTGAGCTTCAGCTCCTCGTACAGTACGGTACCCAAAGCCTGCATCATACCGCCCTCTACCTGAGCCTTATACAGCTCGGGGTTGACGATGTGACCGGGGTCGCAGCTCTCTACCATCTTCTTTACTTCGATGATACCGGTCTCGGTATCGACCTCAACCTCGGCGCCGGCCACAGCGGTGGTCCAGAACGCGGCGGGCTTGGGGGAATAACCGGTAGCGGGATCGTAGTTGATGTTATTGGGCAGGGTGAAAGTACCCACACCGATGGCGGGGCCGCCGTAACCGGAGCCGTCCTCAAACGCCAGACCCAGTGCCAGATCGGACATGGGCATACGGCTTTCGGGGTGGTTGCGGTTGATGATCCAGCCGTCCTCGAGGTACAGCTCGCGCTTGATGTAGCCCAGCTTGATCTGAGCCAGATCCAAAAGCTTCTCCTTCAGATCCTCGGCAGCCAGCTTGATCGCATTACCGGCGCAGTAGGTGATACGGGAGGCAACGGTCTGCCACTCATAGGGGGTATGGTCGGTATCGCCGGTGCGGATGGTAAACTTGGAGGGATCGCAGCACAGAACCTCGGCGGCAATCTGGGTTAGGGCAGTATCGGAACCCTGGCCAATATCGTGACCGGAGGTCATCAGGAAGAAGGTGCCGTCCTCATTCATACGAATGATGGCAGCGGAGCCAGCGTTGGTGGGCTGAGAGGGGGACTTCCAGCCGCCGGCAATGCCCTTGCCGCGTACCTTGTGGGGGCCGGAGGGAGGATCGCAGGGCTTATCGTACTGAATGGCCTCAGCGACCTGATCCAGGGCCTCCAGGAAACCGCAGGACTTCATGATCTCGCCGGTGCCGGTGGACTTGCCGGGGGCCAGACCGTTGACACGGCGGATCTCGATGGGATCCATGCCGATCTCCTTGGCAACCTCATCGATGTTCTGCTCGATACCGAAGTGGATCTCGCACATACCGAAACCACGGTAGGGGCCGCCTACGGGGTTGTTGGTGTAAACGCAGTAAGCGTCGGTCTTAACATTGTCAAACTCATAAGGGCCGGTGGAAGCAAAGCCGGAGGCCTTAACGATGTTTACGCCGTACTCGGTGTAGGCGCCGCCATCCCAGTAGAAGTTATTCTGAACCGCCAGGAACTTACCGTCGCTCTTGCGAACTGCGGTCTTGATCTTGGTGTACAGACCCTGACGCACATAGGAGTTAACGAACTCCTCCTCACGGGTGTATTCCATCATAACGGGACGGCCCTTGCTGTGCATGGCCAGAGGAATGATGATACCTTCGATGGTGGTACCGGCCTTGGCGCCGAAGCCGCCGCCCACATAGGGGGAGATGATACGCATCTTGTTCAGCGGGATATCAAAGGTGGCGGACAGCGCCTGACGAACCGCATATGGGGACTGGCAGGAAGCCCAAACAGTGCACTTACCGTCCGGCTCGTACTGGGCTACCGCAATGTGGTTCTCGATGGGGGTATGCTGAACATGAGGAACATGGTACTCATGCTCGGTGATGTAGTACTCATCGGGGTGCTCCTCGGCATACTTGAAGGCCGCATCGGCATCGCCCTTACGGATGATGTGATGGTGGGAGATGTTGGTATGAGCCTGCGGGTGGAAGATGGGAACTACTTTATATGTATGCAGCTCGGGGTGAATCAGGACAGCGTCCTTTGCCATACCCTCCATGGGGTTGTTGATGACGGGCAGCGGCTCGTACTCAACCTTGACCAGCTCGCAGGCCGCCTCGGCGATCTCGGGGGTCTCGGCAGCGATAGCTACTACGGGCTCACCGTAGAACTTAACGGTATTAACAGCCAGGAAGTTTTTATCCTCCAGGTACAGACCACCACGCTTGGTGTAGTAGTCGCCGGTGATTACATCATGTACACCCTTGAGCGCCTTGGCAGCAGAGATGTCGATGCTCACGATCTTGGCATGGGCATAGGGGCTCTTTACGCACTTGGCATACAGCATACGGGGCCATTTCATATCGCCCACATACTTGGCAGCGCCGGTAACTTTCTTAACGCCGTCTACACGCGGAACACTTACGCCAATATATTTACTCATTATTTGGCACCTCCATTCATGCGCTCGGCAGCGTCCTCAATCGCCTCGATAATTCTCTTGTAGCCGGTGCAGCGGCACAGGTTACCGGACATGTAATGGACGATCTCATCACGGGTGGGATGGGGATTTTCGCGCAGCAGAGCGGTAGCGGAAACGATGAAGCCGGGAGTGCAGTAGCCGCACTGCAGGGCAGCGTGGTCAATAAAGGACTGCTGGATGGGAGAAAGGTTGCCCTTCTCATCGGCAAAGCCCTCAACGGTCTCGAAGTGCTTGCCGTCCATCTCGGGGGCCAGCATCAGGCAGCCGTTGATCAGTACGCCGTCAACAATCATGGCGCAGGCACCGCACTCGCCGGCGCCGCAGCCTTCCTTGGCACCGGTCAGGTCCAGCATATCTCGGATAACATTCAGCGCGGTCTTATTAGCCGGTACATCCAGCTCATATTCCTCGCCGTTTACAAAGAAATCAACATGATAAGTTTTCATTTTTCGGCACGCTCCTTTCTCATACAGAAAGCTCGGCCAGGCTTCTGCGTACAGCAACCTTTACCAGGCTGATACGGTACTCGGCGGAAGCACGGACGTCGCTGATGGGAGAAACCTCGCTGCCGGCAAGCTCCGCTGCCTCACCGATGAGCTCGGGGGTCAGCTTCTTGCCTTTCAGCAGGGCCTCAGTCTTGGGCAGACGAATGGGGGTAGGAGCGCAGGAGCCGATGGCTACGCGGTAGTCCTCACCAAACTTACCAACTGTAGCACAAACGGTAGAAAGGTCTACCTCCTTACGGCGGTCAAACTTGGTGAATACAGCCTTCTGGCCTTCCACATAGGGGATCTTGAGGCCGATGGCCATCTCGCCGGGCTTGAGGCCGACCTTACGCACGAAGATGAAGAACGCGCCGCGGGCGATTCTTTCTTCCTGGCTTTCGCCAGCCCAGCTCACCAGGGAAACCTCACGCTGGCCCTCGGGACCCACTACGACCAGCTTGGCGTCGCAGGCAACCAGAGGAGTCACGGTATCTGCCAGAGGAGAAGCGTTGATGACATTGCCGACACTGGTAGCTCGGCCGCGCACCAGCTGGGAGCCCAGAACGGAAGCCGCCTGAGCGTAGAAGGGGTAATTCTCCTTCACGATCTCACTTTCGGAGATCTCCTTGCAGGTAACGCATGCGCCAATGTACAGGCCGTCCTTCTTGGAGAAAGTGATCTCCTTCAAGCCGGGAATACGCTTGATGTCGATCACGGCTTCCGGGTTAATGAGGCGCTCGCGCAGACGAATCATTACATCGGTACCACCATTCAGGATGGTATACTTACCTTCGTACTCTTTCATCAGTTCGAGAGCTTCTTCCACAGAACCCGGAGCGAAATAGTTAAATTCCTTCAATGTAAGCACTCCTTTTTGATTGGTTTTATGCAGAGTAACACTTATACAGCATTTACATTATAATATTGGAGGCCTGTCAATTCAATTCCTTTTGATCGATTTTGATATTCTGCCTAATTCCGGCCCTCTAATTTGTGAAAAATGGAATATAGCACCTTGTAAATACTACACAATAAAATAAAAAACCGTCCGTGATTTTTGTCAGAACGCCGTTCGGCAGGATTCGTTCACTTTTGATAAGATGAACGAAAATGTTCTTATACTCTTGTTGATATATCCTAATGCATGTTAAATTATTAACCCACTTTATTTCGCGGAAAACCTTTTTTCTATGAATTTTCACCAAAAAATTTGCTGCTTTCTTGGCGGCAAAAAAGCTCTTCCGCCATTTACTTTTATTCTGCTTTCCTTTATAATGTAGATAAATAACAAATAGAGTAGGGGTACTGCGGCCTTTTGCGGCCCGGCCCAAGGACTTGCTTTATTTGTCATGGGCACCGCCCCGCTTCCCTACCGATGCGGACGGTGCTTACCTACATCATTTTGGGAGGTCTTTACTTATGTCCAAAAAACCTTTGGAAGGCATCCGTGTACTGGATTTTACCAATGCGCTGGCAGGCCCCTACTGCTCCATGATGCTCGGCAATATGGGCGCCGAGGTCATCAAGGTGGAGAAACCAGGTACCGGCGATGACAGCCGCGGCTACGGCCCGTTTGTCAATGGCCAGAGCGGCTATTTTGTCAGTGTAAACCACGGCAAAAAAAGCGTCGTCTGCAACACCAAGGATCCCGAGGGCGTTGAGATGTTCAAGGATCTGGTGAAGCATGTCGATATCGTGGTGGAAAACCTGAAGGCCGGTGCCATGAACCGCATGGGCCTGGGCTATGAGGAGCTCAAGAAAGTCAACCCCAAGCTCATTTATGTGGCTATCTCCGGCTTTGGCCAGACCGGCCCCTATGCTCCCCGTCCCGCCTACGATATGGTAGTGCAGGCCATGGGCGGCGTAATGAGCATCACCGGCGAGCCCGGCGGAAAGCCTGTCCGCGTCGGCGCTTCTATCGGCGATATCATTGCCGGCATCTTTGGTGCTTTTGGCGCCGTTACTGCCCTGTATAAGCGCGCCATCACCGGCGAAGGCGATATGGTGGATGTGGGTATGCTGGATTGCCAGCTCGCCATCCTGGAAAACGCCATCATCAAGTATTCCGCTACCGGCGTCGTGGCCGGCCCTCTGGGTGCTGTTCACCCCACCGTTACTCCCTTCCAGGCATTTGAAACCAAGGATAACTATGTCATCGCCGCCTGCGGCAATAACCGCCTGTACGCGGCCTTCTGCAACGCGCTGGGCTGTCCGGAAATGATTGACGATCCCCGCTTTGATACCAATATGCACCGCAACCAGAACCTCAAGCTCATTGGTGACCTGCTGACTGAAAAGACCCGTACCAAGACCACCGCTGAGTGGCTGGATATTCTGGAAAAGGCCGGCGTGCCCTGCACCGGCATCAATACCGTAGATAAGCTGTTTACCGATCCGCAGGTCGCGGCCCGCAACATGCTCATCGAGGTAGACCAGCCCGGCATGGGCAAGGTCAAGATCGCCGGCAATCCGGTGAAGATGGCTTCCGTCGAGGCCGATGCCGACCATCACCCCGCTCCCGCCCTGGGCGATTCCACCCGCGATATTCTGGTGAATATGCTGGGCTGGGAAGAGACCAAGGCCGACGAGTATGTCGAAAAGTTCCACTAAGCTCTTTGTGCAAGTCCCGCCTGCCGGAGACGCTCCTCCGGCAGGCGGCAACCCATATACTCTCTGAAAGAAGGATAAAACTATGACCAAACTTGAAGACCTGATTGAACGCAAAGGTTCAATCGCTCTCGGTGGCGGCCAGGCGCGTATCGAAAAGCAGCATGAGCAGGGCAAAATGACCGCTCGTGAGCGTCTCGAGACCCTGTTCGATCCCAACACCTTTGTTGAGATCGATGCCTTCGTTGTCCATCGCTGCTACTACTTTGGCCAGGAAAAGCAGCACTTCCCCGGTGATGGTGTTGTTGGCGGCTATGGCAAGGTAGACGGCCGCATCGTCTACGCTTATGCCCAGGATTTCACCGTTGTCGGCGGCTCCATGGGCGAAGTTCAGGCCAATAAGATCTGCAAGATCCTTGAGAATGCCCGCAAGGTCGGCGCTCCCGTAGTCGGCATGAATGATTCCGGCGGTGCCCGCATCCAGGAAGGTCTGGACGGTCTGGAAGGCTACGGCAAGATCTTCTTCCGCAATACCGCCGCTTCCGGTGTCGTTCCGCAGATCACCGCTATCATGGGCCCCTGCGCCGGCGGCGCCGTTTATTCCCCTGCCCTTACCGATTTCATCTTCCAGGTGAATAAGACCGGCAAGATGTTCATCACCGGCCCCGATGTTATCAAATCCGTTACCGGCGAGCAGATCGATGCTGAAAAGCTGGGCGGCGCTATGACCCACAACCGCGTCAGTGGCGTTGCGCACTTCATGGCCTCCGATGATACCGATTGCATCAACCAGATCCGTCGTCTGCTGAGCTACCTGCCCTCCAACTTCCGTGATGCCGCTCCCACCATCTTCAATGGTGACGATCCCAACCGCATTGCCGATCAGCTGGATACCATCATCCCTGATAATCCCAACAAGGCGTATGATATGTACGATGTCATCAAGGCCATCACCGATGGCGGCGAGTACATGGACTACATGGGCATGTATGCCCCCAATATGATTACCTGCTTTGCCCGCTTCAATGGCCGCTCCGTTGGTATTATCGCCAACCAGCCCAAGGCCATGGCCGGCTGCATGGATATCAACTGCTCCGATAAGGCTGCACGCTTTATCCGTACCTGCGATGCCTTCGGCATTCCGCTGCTCACCCTGGTAGATGTTCCCGGCTTCCTGCCCGGTTCCACCCAGGAGCACGGTGGTATCATCCGCCACGGCGCCAAGGTCATCTATGCCTACTGCGAAGCCACCGTTCCGAAGGTTACCATGATCCTGCGTAAGGCCTACGGCGGCGCTTACTTGGCCATGTGCTGCAAGGACCTGGGTTCCGATATCGTATACGCCTGGCCCACCGCTGAGATCGCCGTTATGGGCGCCGAGGGTGCCGCCAACATCATCTTCCGTAAGGCCACTCCCGAGGAGCGCGCTGAGCTGATCGATGAGTACAAGCGCGAGTTCAATAACCCCTACAAGGCTGCCGAGCGCGGCATGGTGGATGATGTCATTATCCCCTCCACCTCCCGTCAGATGATCATCGCTGCCATGGAGATGCTCGATGGCAAGGTCGTGGAAGCTCCCAGAAAGAAACACGGCAATGTTCCGCTCTAATCAAAAGGAGCGTGAATAATATGATGTATCTGTATATTGCCATTGCTCTGCTGGTCGGGCTGCTGCTGGGAAAAGCGCTCTTTGGCAAAAAGGCCGCTCCCGCGCCTGCCCCGGCCCCTGTGGCCGCAGTTCCTGCCGCCCCGCAGGAGGATGAGGATGAGATCGCAGCAGTCATCGCCGCCATTGCCGCTATGATGGGCTGCGCGCCGGAACAGGTACGCATCCTTTCCCTGCGTGAGGATTCTCCCTGGAGACCCACCTTACTAATTTCTGATGGAGGACAAATCGATGAAAAGATTCCTGATAAAAATAAATGGAAAAACATATGATGCTGAGGTAGAGGTCGTCGGCACCTCCGCCTCCGCTCCCGTAGCGGCGCCCGCAGCTGCCCCCCGTGCCGCTGCTCCCGCTGCCGCTCCGGCTCCTGCCGCTGCCCCCGCAGCCGGCGGCCCCGCCAATGTCACCTCCCCCCTGCCCGGCACCGTTCTGCGTCTGTGCAAGAATACCGGTGATGCCGTTGCGGCCGGCGAGGTCGTCATGATCGTTGAGTCCATGAAGATGGAGAACGAAGTCGTCGCTCCCGAGGGCGGCCGCATCGCCTCCATTGCCGTTGCAGCCGGCTCCGCCATCAATACCGGCGACCTGCTGTTCACTCTCGGCTAAAAGTTCTCACAGCATAATGCCTAATGCGGCGCTATTGTTTTGTGTGTTTATCACAATGCAATAGCGCCGCATTTTTGCAACATTTTTGATATATTTTCCATGTCATTATTATTTTGTTTGTATTGCACCATTTATAGAGTTTTTTATTGTGCAGAATATATATGTCAAAATTCATCAAAAAGGAATCAAATTTTCTACAATGTAAAAATTCCACAACACCTATTGCATTTTATATTATTTAATAGTAGAATAGCTATTAGAAAGAACATGGGTAAGTAGTAAACAGCTGCTCCCTGTTTCCACTATCTCCGCCGAGGCGGAACCGCAAAGGGGGCGACACGCATGGATACCAATTACGGCATCTCGATGAACTCTATTCTCCGCATGGATATCCTGCATGATGCCCGCCTGCTGGCCGGTGCTTCCGGCACCGATCAGATCGTTACCTCGGTCAGCGTCATGGTCGATCCCAACATCGTCAGTGCTGTGACCGGCGGTGAGCTGCTGGTTTCTACCGCCTACGCCATCCGGGAAAATCTCCCCCAGCTTATGGAGCTGATTCCGCAGTTGAAGGAACGCGGCGTGGTAGGGCTGGGGCTCAAGTTCAACAGCTATATCAATGAGATGCCGCAGAACATCCTCGATCTCTGCAATGAGCTGAGCTTCCCGCTGTTCGAGATTCCCAACAGCATCTCTTTCTCCCAGATCATCACCCCCATCATGACCACCATCGTCAATAATCAGGCACAGACCCTGGGGGATATCTACGAGCTGCAAAAGGCGCTGACCGCTACCATGCTGGGCGGCGGCAACCTGCAGTCCATCGTACAGACGCTCTTTGACCGTTTTGGCAACAGCGTCGCCATTTACAATGACTTCTTTTCTTCTTTTGTGCTGGCCTGCAGCGAGCAGCGCCGTGAAAGCATTTCGCGTCGGATGGAAAATCTCGTCCGTTCCGGCTCCTCCAGCAAAGAGACTGTCTCCCTGATGAGCAGCCGTGAGGTCGATAGCATTGATGGCCTCATCTGCAATAAGATCATCATCCCCATTTACAGCGATAAGAAAAAATACGGCAGTATCTACATCTGGGAGGACAACCGCGAGATCACCGGCGTAGACCTGGCCGTTCTGGAAGCTTCTACTTCCCTCATCGCGCTGGATATGATCAAAAAGATCTCGATGTACGAGATGGAAAACAACCACAAGGCCACCTTTCTTGATGACCTTTTGGTTCACGATGAGGAACGGCAGCGCAAGTCGCTGGCCAATGCCGAGTACTTCGATTTCGATGTGGATGCCGAGCATCGTGTGGCGGTCATTCGGGTCCTTTCCGGCAGCTCCACCATCGGCAATAGCTCCCTTTACAAAACCAACAACAGCATTGTCAATATCCTGCGGCGCATCAGCCGCGATAGCAGCATCAAGGTTCTGTTCGTCAATAAGTGTGACAGCATCGTGCTGGTCTTTGAATCCCCCCTGCGGGAAGATGAAGAATACCGCCGGCTGCTGCAGGCGTTCATCGATACCGCACTTTCCTCTTTAGAGGCGGAGGGGATTCTCGCCATGGCGTCTATCGGCGTCGGCCGCAGCTATGCTGATGCCACCAGCCTGTGGAAGAGCTTTAATGAAGCCCGCCGCGCGGCTGCCTGCTGGAACATTGATAATTCCCGTGTCCACTACTTTGAAAAGCTCGGCGTTTATCGCTTCCTCTCCTACGAAAATCTCCGCCCGGAGCTCATCATCTTCTACAATGAAACGCTCAAGGTGCTGGTGGATTACGACCACGACCGCGATTCCGAGCTGGTACATACCCTTTCGCTTTACTTCAAGTGTGGCGGTAATCTCAAGCGTCTGGCAGAAGAAATGGGCGTCCACTACAATACTGTGGCCTACCGCATCCAGCGCATCAAGGAACTGGCCCATGTCAGCTTTGATAACGCCGACCAGATGCTGAATCTGCAGATCGCCCTTAAGATCTATGAAGTCAACTTCCACCGCTGAGGCCATCTCGGCCCAGCTGCTGGCCCTGCTGCCGCAGCATCCCGCGGAGGCCACCGTTCATTCGGTGTTCCATACCTCGGCCAATCTGCTGTATCAGGGGCAACTGGTCACCCTGCTGGATGATACCCGTCCGCTTTATCCCTGTGCCGTACGGCTTGGCGGTTCTATTCCGTCCGTTGCCGCCGGGGAACCCGCTCTCCTTTCGCGGGAGCGCATCACCTTTCCCCACAGCGGCCACACCATCGAGCTTCACCGGGCGGCCGTCACTTCCCTTTCGCTTTTCTCTCCGTTGCTTCCCCTGCAGCTGCCCCACCCGGCGGCTCCGCAGGCCCTGCGGGAGATCATCCTTTCCAACGGCAAGCCGGAAGGCTTCGCTCCTCTGTTTACTATTTTGGAGGACGACCCCTCTCCCCTGCCCGATAACCTCTATGTCCGCTATGCGGCAGAGCGCATCCCCGCTCTATTCGCCGCCCTGCGGCAGAAGGATGCCGAAGCCGCCGCTGAGGCTGCCTATTCCATCGCCGGCTGCGGCATTGGGCTCACCCCCTCCGCCGATGACTTCCTTTGCGGAGTCATGGCGTCGGTACTGGCTTCGGCCATTGCCCGCGGGGAACAAAATAAATGGCTGCCCCTTACCGCCGCTATGGCCGAACGAGCTGCCCCCCGCACCAATCTCATCAGTGCCGCATTTCTGCGGCAGGCTGCCGCCGGGCAGCTCTCCTCGGATGTGCTCACTCTCATCCGAACCCTTTATTCCAGTGTCCTATCGCTGCGGCTACCGTCTGCTGCGATGAATGTTATCGCCTTTGGCGAAACATCCGGTACAGATATCCTGACCGGTATATATTTCGGACAAAAAAATTATCCAAATTAGGAGGAAACGGCATTGGTTAGTCTGCAAATCAAACCCAACACCTACTACGACTCCATTACCCTGATGATCATCTCCAAAGAGCTGAAGAAGGTCCCGGGCGTAAAGGAAGCTCTGGTCGGCATGGGCACCGATCTGAACCTTGACATTGCCAAGGTAACCGGTCTTTCCAGCCCCGAGCTGGAAGCCATCACCCCCAACGATTTCTTCGTAGCGCTGGATTGCGAAAACGAAGAAGCCGAGGCTGCTGCTCTCAAAGCTCTGGAGGAGCAGCTGAATAAGAAGGAGGAGAGCCGCAGCGCTGCGTACTATCCCCCCACCCTCACTTCCGCCCTCAAGGCTGATCCCAAGATCAACCTGGCGCTCATCTCTGTTCCCGGCCGTCATGCTTACGATGTTGCCAAGGACGCTCTCGACAAGAACATCAATGTTATGCTGTTCAGCGATAATGTTTCGATGGAAGAAGAGAAGAAGCTCAAAGAGTACGCCGTTTCCAAGGAGCTGCTCATGATGGGCCCCGACTGCGGTACTGCTGTTGTTAACGGTCTGCCCCTGGCTTTCGCTAATGTGATTCATAAGGGCCCGATCGGTATCTGCGGCGCTTCCGGTACCGGTACTCAGGAGCTCACCATCCTCATCGACCAGCTCGGTTCCGGCATCACCCAGGCTCTGGGCACCGGCGGCCGTGACCTGAAGGCGGAGATCGGCGGCCTGATGTTCAAGCAGTGCCTCAACGCCCTCATCGCTGACCCCGATACCAAGGTCATTATCATGCTCTCCAAGCCGCCCGCGGATCATGTTGCCAAGGAGATCCTAGCCATCGCTAAGGAGTGCAACGACCACATCAAGCCCGTAGTCGTAGACTTCATCGGCGGCGATCCCAACCTTCCCAAGGAGTACGGTCTGACCGCTGCCTACAACCTGGAAGACGCTGCCCGCAAGGCTGTTGCTCTCTCCAAGGGCGAGCCCGTTCCCGCTGATATGTTGGATATCGATATGCCTAAGGCTGAGCTGGAAGCTCTCATTGAACGCGAGACCGCCAAGATGGCTCCCACCCAGAAGTACTATCGTGGTTTCTTCTCCGGCGGCACCCTGGCGGATGAGTCCATGAAGCTCTCCATCGGCAAGCTGGGCCACATCTATTCCAATATCCCCCTCAAGCCCGAGGATAAAATCGAGAATCCCCTGACCGCTGAGTACAAGGAGAACACCTGCATCGACTTTGGTGAGGACGAGTTCACCGAGGGTAAACCCCATCCGATGATCGACTTGACCCTGCGCTGCGAGCGTATCCTGCGTGATGCTCATGATCCCACCCTGGCTATCCTGCAGTGCGACTGCGTTATCGGCTACGGCTCCAATGCCAACCCCGCCGAGGAGCTCTCCGCTGCCATTGCCAAGGCCAAGGAGATCGCTGCGAGCGAGGGCCGTTACATCTCCGCTATCTGCTCTATCGTAGGTACCGAGGGCGACCCCCAGAACTTGACCGAGACCCGCAAGCAGCTGGAAGCTGCCGGCGCTATCGTTGTTCGCTCCAACGCTCAGTCCACCTATCTGGTACACCATATGCTGGATAAGCTGAATGGAGGTAAGTATTAATGCATCAGATCAATAAACTGTTCGGAGAAAAGCTCCACATGGTCAATATCGGCGTAGAGACCTTCTACCAGGATATGCTCTCTCAGAAAGAAGCGGGCACCCAGGATATCGAGGTCATCCATGTTGACTGGAAACCCGTAGCCGGCGGCAACAAGAAACTGGCCGGTATGCTCGGTATGTTGAAGTAATTACCCACTCCCGCGCTGCGGGAAGGTGATTTTTCTAAATAATTTATTTAGGAGGAAAAAACAATGACATTGGGCGAGAAAATCAATGCCGCTAATGCCGAAGCCCTGAAGATCATTCTGGGCGCTCAGCCTACCCTGATCGGCGTTGGCACTGCCGGCGAAGACATTCCCGGTATGACCAAAAAGACCATTCTGCACTCCGGCCCTCCCGTAACCTGGGAGAACATGTGCGACCCCACCAAGGGTGCTGTTATCGGCGCTCTGATCTATGAGGGTCTGGCCAAGACTCCCGAAGAGGCTGAAAAGCTGGCCGCTTCCGGCGAGATCACCTTCGATCCTTGCCACCATCACAATGCCGTAGGCCCCATGTGCGGTATCGTTTCCTATTCCATGCCCGTTTGGAAGGTCATCAATAAGGCTCATGGCAACATGGCTTACTGCACCTTCAATGAGGGTCTGGGCAAGGTTCTGCGTTTCGGTGCTTATGATGAGTCCGTTATCACCCGTCTGCACTGGCTGCGCAATGAGTTCTATCCTGTCATCAAGGAAGCTCTGGAGATCCGTGGCGAGATCGACCTGAAGGTCCTCATCGCTCAGGAGCTGCAGATGGGCGATGACGGCCACAACCGTAACCGCGCCGGTACTTCCCTGCTGATCCGTGAGCTGGCTCCCGCCATCGTTAAGACTCACTTCGATCAGGATGTCAAGGTTCGCGCTCTCGAGTTCCTGAACTCCAACGACCACACCTGGCTGAACCTCACCATGCCCGCCTGCAAGTGCACCATGGATGCCATCGAGGGTATCGAGTACTGCTCTCTGGTTTACACCATGTGCCGCAATGGTACCGAGTTTGGTGTTCGCGTAGCCGGTCTGCCCGGCCAGTGGTTCCACTACACCTCCGAGAAGGTCGAGGGCCTCTACTTCCCCGGCTTCACCGAGGCTGACGCTAACCGCGATGTGGGCGATAGCTGCATCACCGAGACCACCGGCATCGGCGGTTTCTGCATGGCTGCTGCTCCCGCTATCGTTAAGTTCGTAGGCGGCACCGTTGCCGATTCCATCAAGTACTCCACCGAGATGTACGAGATCACCGAGGGTGAGGGCACTGCTTATCAGATCCCCGCTCTGGGCTTCCGCGGTTCCGCTACCGGTATCGATATCCGCAAGGTCATCGAGACTGGTATCCGCCCCGTTATCAACACCGGTATTGCTTGCAACCGTCGTGGTGTTGGTCAGGTCGGCGCTGGCGTTGTTCATCCTCCCATGGAGTGCTTTGAGCAGGCCATCGAGGCTTTTGTAGCCAAGTATGCTGAGGGCTGATTCTCTCACATAATTACTTAGTTGTTTTGGCGTCGGGAGAGGAACCCCCTCTCCCCCGCCCACAAACATAAACCAAATATTTAGGAGGAAAAACACTATGTCTAAGTGGTCTGATGTCAAGATTTATGATCTGTCTATCCCGATCGGCGTAAACTGCCCCCCCTGGCCCACCTATGAGCCCGTACAGATGAAGTTCTTTAAGCGCCTGTCTTCCAACGGCGCTAACGGCCAGATCCTCACCCACTCCAACCATGTTGGTACCCACCTGGATGGCCCTCTGCATTTCGATACTTCCGGCCGTACTGTTGATCAGCTCGAGCTGACCAAGCTGGTTCGTCCCGGCGTCGTTGTTGACCTGTCCGATGCTCCCTGCTGCGAAGACTTCGGCATCTACACTCCCGAGATGATCGAGGAGCGCGTTGAAGTTCGTGAGGGCGATATCCTCATCATCAACACTGGTTATCATAAGTATGGTTGGGATTCCCCCGAGGCTGATGAGCAGCGCTACATGGTTCGTCATCCCGGTCCTTCCCTGAGCTTCGTTAAGTGGTGCCAGGATAAGAAGATCGCTTGGATCGGCGTAGACTGCGGCTCCGCTGACCATCCCATGAACACCAAGATTCGTGACTGGTGCCCCATGGATGCTGCTAAGTGCGACAAGTACATGCAGGAGAAGTATGGCAAGACCCTGCAGGAGATGTATCCCTGGCCCGAGCAGTATCAGGCCATGCACATCCAGCTGTTCTGCCAGCCCTATGAGTGCATTCACGCTGAGTGCCTGGGCGGCGACATCGACAAGCTCTCCAACAAGCGCTGCGTAATCGGCTGCTTCCCCTGGAGACTGGTTGGCGGCGAGTCCTGCATCTCTCGTATCGTAGCCTTCACCGGCTTCGAGGATGCCTGATTCTAACTGAATTAGTAGCCTGAATAAGGGGGCGGGGCGCCTGGCGCTTCGCCCCTTTTCTCTCCCTCACCCCCTCTTAAAGGAGTTTCCCGCTATGACGACACTTCTCATCCTTTCCGGGTTCTACATTATCTGGCTGGCTGCCCTGCTTACCGTGGCCTACACCCCCCGCTTGTTCCACAACTACACCTTGTTTAAGGCAATCAATAGTATCCTTTTTGTAGTTATCTCTGTTCTGGCCTGGCGCCACTCCGGCATGAATATGTTCACCTATTGGCCGCTGCTTGCCGCGTTCTGCCTCGCTGCCTTCGGGGATATTGCCATTGGTGTCGCCAATAACCGTCATGGCGCGGCTGGCGCTTCCCATTCGATCTCCGGCATGGCCGGGGTTGGCTTTTTCTCCATTGCGCATGTTTTCTACCTTCTGTTCTTCACCCAGTTCTGCCCGATGGAATGGTATCACTTTATTCTGCCTATCATCGCCATGCTGGCCATGCTGCGCATCACACGACATCCTTCCTTTCATTTCAGCCGGCACACCCGCCCCGCAGGGGTCTTCTATTACATGGTAGTCACTCTTATGTTCTCAGTCGGGCTTAATGTCGCCGTTACCTGCGTCACCTGGTCACCACTTCTCAGTATTCGCTGCCCTCTCAATGGTTGGGCATTGGGTGCCGGCGTTACCCTCTTCCTCATCTCGGATCTTCTTATGCTTCCCCTCTACTTTTACACCCGCCGTAAGTGCCCCCGTTGGGTGCGCTTCGTCAATCTCACCACCTACTATATTGGACAGCTCCTGCTGGCACTCAGTCTCGTACTGTAAGCCCGCAATTCATATATCTTCGGCTCTCTGCTATGGGAGCCGTTTTCTTTTCCTCTCCGCCCGGGGCGCCCACTCCGCTTCCCCCTCGGACCGCACCTCTGCTTCGCTCCGGACGATCCTCGCCCGCTTCGCGGGCGCCCCTCCCCTTTTTCATACCAAAAAAAGAGTGCCCCTCATCGGGACACTCTCTTTTATTTAGGCTAATTGCGCAACTCTCGGAATTACTCCTCGATATCGATAACAACGCCGGAACCAACGGTACGGCCGCCTTCACGGATAGCGAAGCGCAGACCCTTCTCGATGGCGATGGGGGTGATCAGCTCAACATCCATCTCAACATTATCGCCGGGCATGCACATCTCTACGCCCTCGGGCAGGGAGATAACGCCGGTAACGTCAGTGGTACGGAAATAGAACTGAGGACGATAGTTGTTGAAGAAGGGGGTATGACGGCCGCCTTCAGACTGCTTCAGTACATAAACCTGGCCACGGAACTTGGTGTGGGGATGAATGGAGCCGGGTTTGCACAGTACCTGACCACGCTCAACCTCGGTTCTCTGGATACCACGCAGCAGAGCGCCGATGTTATCACCAGCCTCAGCATAGTCCAGCAGCTTGCGGAACATCTCAACGCCGGTAACTACGGTCTTGCGGGTGTCATGGATACCAACGATCTCAACTTCGTCGCCGACCTTAACCTGACCACGCTCTACACGGCCGGTAACTACGGTGCCACGGCCGGTGATGGTGAATACATCCTCGATGGGCATCAGGAAGGGCAGGTCAGCCTTACGCTCGGGGGTGGGGATATAGTCATCAACAGCGTCCATCAGAGCCAGGATGGAAGCGTAAGCGGGATCGGAAGGATCCTTGCTGTCGCACTCCAGGGCCTGCAGAGCGGAACCCTTGATTACGGGGATCTCGTCGCCGGGGAAATCGTAGCTGGAAAGCAGCTCACGGATCTCCATCTCAACCAGCTCCAGCAGCTCCTCGTCGTCTACCTGGTCAACCTTGTTCATGTAAACTACGATGTAGGGAACGCCTACCTGACGGGCCAGCAGGATGTGCTCACGGGTCTGGGGCATAGGACCATCAGCAGAAGAAACTACCAGGATAGCGCCGTCCATCTGGGCAGCACCGGTGATCATGTTCTTAACATAGTCGGCATGGCCGGGGCAGTCAACATGGGCATAGTGACGCTTGTCGGTCTCATACTCTACATGGGCAGTGTTGATTGTGATACCACGGGCACGCTCTTCGGGAGCCTTATCGATCATGTCGTAAGCCATGAACTCGGCATCGCCCTTCAGACCAAGAACCTTGGTGATAGCAGCGGTCAGAGTGGTCTTACCATGGTCAACGTGACCAATGGTACCGATGTTTACGTGGGGTTTGTTGCGCTCAAATTTCTGTTTAGCCATCGTAAAATCCTCCCTTTGTTATACTTTGTTTTTTTAATATTATTTTTCCCTACCCTTTATGTTTTCCGGGTTCGGGATCATGCTTGGGGTTCATCACTCAGCCTTGGTGCGGCTGGTGACCAGCTTCTCCGCGATGTTCTTGGGCAGCTCAATGTAGTGGCTGGGCTCCATGGTGTACTGGCCGCGGCCCTGCGTTTTGCTACGCAGGTCGGTGGCGTAACCAAACATCTCAGAAAGCGGTACAAAGGCATCAATCTGCTTGGCACCGGGGCGGTCCTCAAAGCCACGGATCTGACCGCGGCGGGAGTTCAGGTCACCAATAACATCGCCCATATACTCTTCGGGAACGATCACGCAAACCTTCATGATCGGCTCCAGAATAACGGGGTCAGCCTTTCTCATTGCCTCTTTGAAGGCCATGGAACCGGCGATCTTAAACGCCATTTCAGAGGAGTCTACCTCATGGTAGGAACCATCGTACAGCGTCACGATGCAGTCTACTACGGGATAACCCGCCAGTACACCGCTGGCCATCGCGCCCTTGATACCGGCATCGACAGCGGGGATATACTCCTTGGGGATAGCGCCGCCCACTACTTCGTTGCGGAACTCATATCCCTTGCCGCTCTCGTTCGGCTCCAGACGGATCTTTACATGACCGTACTGGCCCTTACCGCCGCTCTGGCGTGCGTACTTGTGGTCCACATCGGCCATCTTGCGCACCGTTTCTTTGTAGGCAACCTGGGGCTTACCCACATTCGCTTCTACCTTAAACTCACGCAGCAGACGGTCTACGATGATCTCCAGGTGCAGCTCGCCCATGCCGGCGATGATGGTTTGGCCGGTCTCCTCATCGGTGTAAGTGCGGAAAGTGGGATCCTCCTCAGCCAGCTTGGCAAGGCCCAGGCCCATCTTCTCTTGACCGACTTTGGTCTTCGGCTCAATGGCAACGCGGATAACCGGCTCTGGGAATTCCATAGATTCCAGGATGATCGGATGCTTGGCGTCGCACAGGGTATCACCGGTGGTGGTGTTCTTCAGGCCCACGGCACCGGCAATATCACCGGCATAGCAGGTCTCAATGTCTTTGCGGTGGTTCGCATGCATTTGCAGAATTCTGCCCATGCGCTCATTGTTTTTCTTCACCGAGTTATAGACGCTGGTGCCGGCATCCACAGTACCGGAGTACACACGGAAGAAGCACAGCTTGCCTACATAGGGGTCGGTCATGATCTTGAAAGCGAGAGCGGCAAAAGGCGCGTCATCGCTGGAAGGTCTGGTCTCCTCTTCCTCGGTGTCAGGGTTTACACCCTTGATATCAGGGACATCGGTGGGGGCCGGCATATAGTCTACCACGGCGTCCAGCAGCTTCTGTACGCCCTTGTTGCGGTAGGAACTGCCGCAGCATACGGGAACCATGTGGTTGGCGATGGTGGATTTGCGGATGCAGCTCTTGATCTCCTCGATGGTAAGCTCCTCACCGTCGAGATATTTCATCAGCAGCTCCTCGTCCTGCTCGGCCACATGCTCCAGCAGCTCGTGGTGGTACTCCTCGGCCTTGGCCTGCATATCGGCGGGGATGTCCTCCACGCGGATATCTTTTCCAAGGTCATCGTAGTACACATAGGCCTTCATCTCTACCAGGTCGATAATACCCTTAAAGGTATCCTCGACGCCGATGGGCAGCTGGATCGGAACAGCGTTGCACTTCAGACGGTCGCGCATCATGCGCACTACATTGTAGAAGTCAGCGCCCATAATGTCCATCTTGTTTACAAATGCCATTCTCGGCACATGGTACTTGTCAGCCTGGCGCCAAACGGTCTCAGACTGCGGCTCTACGCCGCCCTTGGCGCAAAAAACGGTTACGGAACCGTCCAGCACGCGCAGGGAACGCTCTACCTCTACCGTGAAATCAACATGTCCAGGGGTGTCGATGATATTGATGCGGTGGCCCTTCCAATAGGCGGTCGTGGCGGCGGAGGTGATAGTGATACCACGCTCCTGCTCCTGCTCCATCCAGTCCATGGTGGCACTGCCGTCATGGGTCTCACCCAGCTTGTAGTTTACGCCTGTGTAGTACAGGATACGCTCGGTGGTGGTGGTTTTGCCGGCGTCGATGTGTGCCATGATGCCTATATTACGCGTTTTCTCTAAGGATACATCTCTTGGCATAATGCCCTCCTAATAAGTTTGCGAATTCCATGCCCACAGGGGCAAAGAACAGTAAAAATGCAGTAGTCGCCGGAATTACCATCTGAAATGGGCAAAAGCCTTGTTGGCCTCGGCCATCTTGTGGGTATCCTCGCGCTTCTTGCAGGCGCCGCCCTGGCCGTTCATAGCGTCCATGATCTCGCCAGCCAGTCTCTGAGCCATCAGCTTTTCGCTGCGGTTGCGGCTATAGGTGGTCAGCCAACGCAGACCCAGGGTCTGACGGCGCTCAGGGCGTACCTCCATGGGTACCTGATAAGTGGCGCCGCCGACACGGCGAGCCTTGATCTCCAGAACGGGCATGATGTTCTCCATCGCCTGCTCAAAAGCCTCCAGCGGGTCCTTGCCGGTCTTTTCCTTTACGATGTCAAATGCACCGTAGACGATCTTCTGTGCAACGCCCTTTTTGCCGTCCAGCATGATGTTATTGATCAGACGGGTGACCAGCTTGGAATTATAAAGCGGATCCGGCAGAACGTCGCGTCTTGCGATATTACCTCTTCTTGGCACTTCGCTTCCCTCCTTCATAATAAAATGAGATCTTCGGTACTCGAAAGTAAGTCCCCACTCCCGTCGGCCAGTCCAGAGGCTATGTTAAAAAGCCATCTTTCTTGGCACTTATTACGGGTGTGATTACTTCTTCGCGGCACCAGCCTTCTTAGGCCGCTTGGCACCGTACTTACTACGGGCCTGGTTGCGGTTCTGGACGCCCTGGGTATCCAAAGTACCACGGATAATGTGGTAACGAACACCGGGAAGGTCCTTTACACGACCGCCACGGATCAGCACTACGCTGTGCTCCTGCAGGTTATGGCCGATACCAGGAATGTAAGCGGTAGCCTCGATGCCGTTGGAAAGCCGTACTCTTGCTACTTTACGCAGCGCGGAGTTGGGCTTCTTGGGGGTAGAGGTACGGATAGCGGTGCAAACACCACGCTTTTGGGGAGAATTTTGATCGGTCATTACACGCTTCTTGGCATTCCAGCCCTTCAGCAGTGCAGGCGCGGTCGCCTTCTTCTCTACGGTTTCTCTGCCCTTGCGAACCAGTTGGTTAAAGGTTGGCATGGTTGTCCTCCTTTCATCAAAAAGTATTTATTCATGGGCACAAACCCGGAGGGTTTCCGGGTTGTGTTTACATGACGGATTCTGCTTGCGGAACAATGCCCGCCCAGTTAAATATTCTACCAAATTCCCCCCGGGATTGTCAAGCGGTGATTTGGATATTTTTCACCAACTTTACAGTCCCGTTTTGGGGAATTTGACATTGCGTTTTACGGATCACATCACTATGGCGTTGCTGCTTGCCACCAGTGCCTCCAGGTTGGCCTCATCGGCTTCTTCCTCGGCCTTTTCCTCCTCGGTGTAGGTCACCAGGCCCGTACCGGCGGGGATCAGCTTACCAATGATGACATTCTCCTTCAGGCCCTGCAGCGGGTCTACCTTGCCCTTGATGGCCGCCTCGGTCAGTACACGAGTGGTCTCCTGGAAGGATGCTGCGGACATAAAGCTGTCGGTGGCAAGGGAGGCCTTCGTGATACCCTGCAGAATGGCTGTATAGGTCGCTTTCTGGCGGCTGCCGCCGTCCTCGGCGTTCTCGCGGTCGATCTGCTCGTTGAGGTGCAGTACCTCAGCGCGGTCGGCCATCATGCCGCGGATATAGTCGGTATCGCCCGGCTCCTCAATGCGCACCTTCTTCATCATCTGACGGACAATGACTTCAATGTGCTTATCATTGATATCTACGCCCTGCGTCCGGTAAACCATCTGAACCTCGCGGATCAGGTATTCCTGCACCGCCAGCTCGCCGTTCACCAGCAATACCTCGCTGGGGTCGGCGGAGCCTTCCGTGATCATAGTGCCCTTCTCGATGAGGTCGCCCTCATGCACACGCACCTTGCTGCCGAATACGATCTGATGCTCGAAGTGGTCGCCGGTCTGGGGATCGTCCACCTTTACCACATCCACGCCCTTGTTGTCCTTATCAAAGCTGACCAGACCGCCGTTATGGGCGATAACAGCCACGCTCTTGGGCTTGCGGGCCTCAAACAGCTCCTCTACACGGGGCAGACCCTGTGTAATATCGCTGGCGGAGGCGATACCGCCGGTGTGGAAGGTTCTCATGGTCAGCTGGGTACCCGGCTCACCGATGGACTGTGCGGCGATGATACCCACTGCCTCGCCGATGGCAACAGGGGTGTTATTGGAAAGGTTGGCGCCGTAGCAGCGGCTGCAGGCGCCGTTCTTGGCACGGCAGTTGATGACGCTGCGGATCTTCAGGCTGGTGATACCGGCCGCCACGATCTCCTCAGCGGTCTTGTAGGTGATCATCTCCTCCCGGCTGGCCAGCAGCTCGCCGGTCTTGGGGTCAATCACATCCTCACAGGGATACCGGCCAGTTAGGCGCTCGGCCAGCTCCTCAATGACGCGGTTGCCGTCAGTGATGGCCTCCACATCAATACCCTCATGGGTGCCGCAGTCCTCCTCTCGGATGATCACTTCCTGGGATACATCGACCAAGCGGCGGGTCAGATAGCCGGAGTCCGCGGTACGCAGAGCGGTATCGGCCAGACCCTTACGGGCGCCGCGGCTGGACTGGAAATATTCCAAGATGTTCAGGCCTTCACGGTAGTTGGCACGGATCGGGATCTCGATGGTCTGACCGGAGGTATTGGCGATGTTGCCGCGCATACCGGCCAGCTGGTTGATCTGGTCCATCGAACCACGGGCGCCGGAATCCGCCATCATGTAGATGGGGTTCAGCTTACCGAAGTTCTCCTTCAGCGAGGCCTTTACCTCGTTGGTGGCGTCACGCCAGATAGCAATGGTCTGCTGGTAACGGTCGTCCTCGGAAATATAACCGCGGTCGTACTTCTTGCGGACCTTGGCTACCTTTTCTTCGGCAGCGGCCAGCACCTCCTTCTTGTTGGGGGGAATGGTGGCATCGCAGACGGCAACGGTAAGGGCAGCACGGGTGGAATACTTATAGCCCTGGCTCTTGATGGCATCCAATACCTCGCTGGTATCGGTGGTGCCATGCTTCTTTATGCTCTTGTCAATGATCTTGGAGAGCTGCTTCTTACCCACCTGGAAGCCGACCTCAGGGATCAGCTCATTGCCGGGGATGCTGCGGTCCACAAAGCCCAGATCCTGCGGGATGGGATTATTGAAGATATTGATACCGATGGTGGTATGGATGCTGCCGGTAAATGTCTTGCCGTTCAGTGTCTTGGTGGTACGCACCAGAATCGGCTCGTGCAGATCCAGCGCCCCGGTCTGATAGGCCATCAGCGCCTCATCGGGGCTGCGGTAGATCTTCAGCTCGTGGGGATTTTCCTTATAGACCTTCTCCCAGTCCGCAATGGAGGTAAACACGCCGGGATTGCGGATCTCATCGGTGGCATAGTTCTTATCGATGATGGTGGTCAGGTAATAGGAACCCAGCACCATGTCCTGAGAAGGCACAGCCACGGGCCGGCCGTCAGAGAGCTTCAGCAGGTTATTGGCCGCCAGCATCAGGAAGCGGGCCTCGGCCTGCGCCTCGGCGGAAAGCGGTACATGTACCGCCATCTGGTCGCCGTCAAAGTCGGCGTTAAAGGCGGTACAAACCAGCGGATGCAGCTTCAGGGCGCGGCCCTCCACCAGAATGGGCTCGAATGCCTGGATACCCAGACGGTGCAGGGTAGGCGCTCGGTTCATCAGCACGGGGTGGCCCTTGATGACCACCTCCAGCGCGTCCCAAACCTCCTTGGGGGAGCCGCGGTCTACCATCTTGCGGGCCTTGCGGATGTTCTCGGCAACCTTGAGATCCACCAGCCGCTTCATTACAAAGGGCTTAAAGAGCTCCAGCGCCATCTCCTTGGGCAGACCGCACTGGTACATCTTCAGCTCGGGGCCCACCACGATAACGGAACGGCCGGAGTAGTCTACACGCTTACCCAGCAGGTTCTGGCGGAAGCGTCCCTGCTTACCCTTCAGCATATCGCTTAGGGATTTCAGAGCACGGTTGTTGGGGCCGGTCACCGGGCGGCCGCGGCGGCCGTTATCGATGAGGGCGTCCACCGCCTCCTGCAGCATCCGCTTCTCGTTGCGGACGATGATATCGGGGGCGTCCAGCTCCAGCAGCTTCTTCAAGCGGTTGTTGCGGTTGATGACCCGGCGATACAAGTCATTGAGGTCGCTGGTGGCAAAGCGGCCGCCATCCAGCTGTACCATGGGGCGGATATCGGGCGGAATAACAGGCAGCACATCCAGGATCATCCACTCCGGCTTGTTGCCGCTCTGGCGGAAGGCTTCCACCACATCCAGACGCTTCAGCAGCTTGGCCTTCTTCTGGCCGGTGGCCTTTTCCAGCTCCTCTTTTATCTCTACCGAAAGTGCCTCAATATCCAGCTGCTGCAGCAGCTTCTTTACCGCCTCTGCGCCCATGCCGGCGTCAAATTCATCCTCATAGGCTTCCCGGTACTCGTTATACTCCCGCTCACTCAGCAAGGCGTACTTCTTCAGCTTGGTGTTGCCGGGATCGATGACGATATAGGATGCGAAATACAGCACCTTTTCCAGCACACGGGGGCTTAGGTTCAGCAGCAGGCCCATGCGGCTGCTGGTGCCCTTAAAGTACCAGATGTGGGAAACGGGCGCAGCCAGCTCAATGTGGCCCATCCGTTCGCGGCGCACCTTGGCGCGGGTCACTTCCACGCCGCAGCGCTCGCAGATCTTGCCCTTAAAGCGGATACGCTTATACTTGCCGCAGTAGCATTCCCAGTCCTTAGTGGGTCCAAAAATGCGCTCGCAGAACAGGCCGTCGCGCTCCGGCTTTAGGGTGCGGTAGTTGATGGTCTCAGGCTTTTTTACTTCGCCGTAGCTCCAGGAGCGAATGGCATCGGGGGAAGCCAGCCCGATCTTGATCGATTCAAAAGATTTATTATCCAAAGTTCTTCCCCTCCATCATTAAAAATCAAATCCGTCGTCGTCCTCATCTTCGCTGCCGTCAAAGTCGGCATCGTCATAGGAATCGCTGTCCTCATCGGGGTTTTCCATGGTGTAGTTGTCCTCGATCTCGGAATCCACGGCTACATCGCTTTCATCGTAGTAGTCGCTGGCCATGGGCATGTTCTCGTCCTCATCGTAGGTCTGCTTGATGTCGATCTCCTCGTTGTCCTTATCCAGGATCTTGACATCCAGGCCCAGGGACTGCAGCTCCTTCACCATTACGCGGAACGCCTCGGGGATGCCGGGCGCCGGAATGTTCTGGCCCTTCACAATGGACTCAAACGCCTTCACACGGCCCACCACATCATCGGATTTCACGGTTAGGATCTCCTGCAGGGTGTAGGCAGCGCCGTAAGCCTCCAGCGCCCAAACCTCCATCTCACCAAAGCGCTGGCCGCCGAACTGCGCCTTACCACCCAGGGGCTGCTGGGTGACCAGGCTGTACGGGCCAACGGAACGGGCATGGATCTTATCATCAACCAGGTGATGCAGCTTGAGGTAGTACATATAGCCGACGGTAACACGGTTATCAAATTTCTCACCGGTACGGCCATCATAGACGACGCTCTTGCCGTCCTCAGGCAGCCCGGCCATCCGGAAGCACTCCCGGATATCCTCTTCGTGGGCGCCGTCGAAGACTGGGGTCATCACATGCCAGCCCAGGCGGCTGGCGGCCATGCCCAGGTGCACCTCCAGCACCTGGCCGATGTTCATACGGGAAGGAACGCCCAGGGGGTTTAGCACGATATCCAGCGGGGTGCCGTCCTCCAGAAAGGGCATATCCTCCGGCGGCAGAATGCGGGAAACTACGCCCTTATTGCCGTGGCGGCCAGCCATCTTATCGCCGACGGAGATCTTTCTCTTCTGGGCGATGTAAACTCTTACCACCTCATTGACGCCGGGGGAAAGCTCGTCGCTGTTTTCTGGGGTGAACACCTTGATGTCCACCACGATGCCATACTCGCCGTGCGGCACCTTCAGTGAGGTATCGCGCACCTCTCTCGCCTTCTCGCCAAAGATGGCGCGCAGCAGGCGTTCCTCGGCGTTCAGCTCGGTCTCGCCCTTGGGGGTCACCTTACCGACAAGGATATCGCCGGAGTGTACCTCGGCGCCGACATGGATGATGCCTCGCTCATCCAGAGCGCCCAGCATATCATCGCCGACATTGGGAATCTCACGGGTGATCTCCTCCGGGCCCAGCTTGGTATCACGGGCTTCGGTCTCATATTCCTCGATGTGGATGGAGGTGAACAGGTCGTCCCGCACCAGCTTTTCGTTGATGAGAACGGCGTCCTCGTAGTTGTAGCCCTCCCAGGTCATAAAGCCGATGAGCATATTCCTGCCCAGCGAAACCTCGCCGTTGGCGGTGGCAGGGCCGTCGGCCAGCACATCGCCCTTCTTCACTTCCTCGCCCTTTACCACAATGGGCCGCTGGTTGATACAGGTGCCCTGGTTGGAACGCAGCATCTTTACCAGCTCATATTCATGCTCCACGCCTTCCGCATCGGTCACAATGATGCGATCAGCATCGACATAGCTTACATGGCCGTCTTCCTTGGCAACCACTACTACACCGCAGTCGTGGGCCGCCTTGTACTCCATACCAGTGCCGACATAGGGGGACTCGGTCTTGATGAGCGGGACGGCCTGACGCTGCATGTTGGCGCCCATCAGGGCACGGTTGGCATCGTCGTTCTCCAGGAAGGGGATCATAGCGGTGGCAACGGAAACCACCATCTTGGGGGAAACATCCATGTAGTCCACCTTGTCGCGGGGGACCTCTTGGACGCTGTCGCGGTACCGGACGGAAACCTTTTCGTTGACAAAATGGCCGTTTTCATCCAGCGGCTCATTGGCCTGTGCCACGATGTATTCATCTTCCACATCGGCGGTCATATACTGGACGGTATCCAGCACCTTGCCGGTGGCCTTATCTACCGGGCGGTAGGGGGCCTCCACAAAGCCGTACTCATTGATGCGGGCAAAGGTGGCAAGGTACGAGATCAGACCAATGTTGGGACCTTCAGGGGTCTCGATGGGGCACATGCGGCCGTAGTGGCTGTAATGCACATCGCGGACCTCAAATCCGGCACGGTCACGACTGAGGCCGCCGGGGCCCAGGGCGGAAAGACGGCGCTTGTGGGTCAGCTCGGCCAGGGGGTTGGTCTGGTCCATGAACTGGCTCAAGGGGGAGGAACCAAAGAATTCCTTGACTGCTGCCATAACGGGACGGCTATTGATGATGGCCTGCAGGGTGATGGATTCAATATCCTGGGCCTGTGTGGTCATTCTCTCCCGGATGACGCGCTCCATGCGGGCAAAACCGATGCGGAACTGGTTCTGCAGCAGCTCGCCCACGCTGCGGATGCGGCGGTTGCCCAGGTGGTCGATATCATCGGTGGTGCCAAGATCGTACCGGAGGCCGCACATGTAGTTGATGGAGGCGTAAATATCAAATTTGCGGATGTTCTTGGGGACCAGCTCATCGGCGCGGCGGGTCAGCTCTTCGGCCATTTCCTCGCGGTTAAGGCCCATATCCAGGATCTCGGAAAGGACGGCAAAGCGCACTCTTTCCCGGATGCCCATGGCCTTCAGCTCTTCGGCGGTGTAGTCGGTAAAGTCGGCCATATCCACCATGCCGTTGGAGAAGATCTTCAGCTCCTCCACCCCATCGTCCTCGGCCATCTGCAGGCCGGCGGGGGTCAGGCCCTGGGTGGTGATCCAGACGGTATCAACGCCGTGGGACTCCAGCAGGCGGGCGTCGTCGCGGCTCAGCAGGGCGCCGGCCTCAAAGAGGATCTCGCCGGTGCGGGGATCGGCCACAGGGCGGGAAAGCACCTGGCCGGTGATGCGGGGCACCAGGGAGAGCTTTTTGTTGTACTTGTAGCGGCCCACCCGGGAAAGATCATAGCGGCGGGGATCAAACAGCAGCTGAGCGAGGTGCTTCACAGCCGATTCGATGGTGGGGGGCTCGCCGGGACGCAGCTTGCGGTAAACCTCCAGCAGGGCCTCATCGCCCAGCATTTCGGCATCCTTGCTTTCGGCGGTCTTTACCAGGTAGGCATAGCGGCCAAACACCTCGTAGATCTCCTCATCGGTGCCGCGCAGGTCGGTCAGGGCGTTGTTCACATCGGCATTGATCTGCTCGACGGTGACATCATCCCGCAGGCGCAGCAGCGACCGGATAAAGGTGGTGATGGGCAGCTTGCGGTTTTTATCGATGCGGACGCTGAACACATCGGCGGAGTCGGTATCATACTCCAGCCAGGCGCCGCGGTTGGGGATCACGGTGGAATCAAACAGTTTTTTGCCGGCGGGATCGTGGTGCATGCCGTAGTACACACCGGGAGAACGCACCAGCTGGGAGACGATGACACGCTCGGCACCATTGATGATGAAGGTACCGGCATCGGTCATCAGGGGGAAATCGCCCATGTAGATGTCGGATTCCTTGATCTCGCCGGTGACCTTGTTGATGAGCCTGGCGCGCACGCGCAGGGGGGCGGCATAGTTTACATCCCGCTCCTTGCACTCCAGCAGGGGGTACTTTGGTTTGTCATCCAGCGTAAAATCAATGAAATCCAGCTGCAGATTGCCCTGATAGTCGGTGATCGAGGAGATGTCCTTGAATACGGCCCGAAGACCCTCATCCAGGAACCACTGATAGGAATTTTTCTGTACTTCGATGAGGTTCGGCATCTCGGCCACTTCATCGATGTGGGCAAAGCTCTGGCGGATATTTTTGCCCAGTTTTACGGGTTTGGTGTTTACCATCCGATGTTCCACTCCATTCCATCATTTTTTCGCCATCACTTGGACATCAATGACTGCATAAATATTTGTTGATTATGCACAGTATCACGAGAGTATTATCGTGACTTATGCACACTTGACAATACCGTTTAGTCATAAAAAGCCATTATGATACAGTATATTATTGTAGTCCCGAAACGGGGCCTTGTCAAGCAGAAATTCCAAAAAAAATGGTGAAATTTTAGTGACGGAAATTTTGACCAGAAACGCCCCGAAAGACGGCGAAACGCCCCGGACGCTATCCCATAAATGGGACAGGCCCGGAGCGTGATGACGCAGAGGGGAAATTACTTGTAGAAGGCACGCATGGCACGATAGGTCATGTAGACATCGGCCTTGGCGACGACCTCGAAGGGGGCGTGCATGGAAAGCACCGGAACGCCCAGATCGACGGTATCGATATTGTGCTGGGAGACATACATGGCAACGGTGCCGCCGCCGCCCTGGTCTACCTTGCCCAGCTCGCCGGTCTGCCAGCCAACATGCTCGGCATCCAGAATACGGCGGGCGAAGCCCATCATCTCAGCGGTGGCATCATTGGTGCCGGCCTTGCCGCGGGCACCGGTGTACTTGGTCACCACGACGCCGTAATTGATGTAGCTGGCGTTGCGGCGCTCATGCACCTCGCCGTAGATGGGATCGAAGGCGGCGTTGACATCGGCGCTGAAGCAATGGCTGTTGGCCGCCACATGGCGCACCTTGCAGCCGGCCATATCGGCCAGGTCCTCTATGAAATCCTTGAGGAAGTAGGAGTTCATGCCGGTGGGGCCGTTGCTGCCGGTTTCCTCTTTATCCGCCAGAATGGTGACGGAGGTATACTCGGGGGATTTCTCATCGATCTCCGCCATGAGGATGGGATAGGCGCAGACGCGGTCATCGTGGCCGTAGGCGCCGATCATGGAGCGGTCGAGACCAAGATCCTTGGCCTTGAAGGCGGGAACGGCGCACAGCTCGGCAGAGAGGAAGTCCTCCTCCACGATGCCGTATTTTTCGAACAGCAGCTTGGCAATGGCGACCTTGACCTTCTCGGAGCCGGTGTCATCCCGCAGGGCAGCGCTGCCGATGAGGATATTGAGTCTTTCGCCCTCGATGCCTTCTGCCAGTGACTTCTTCATCTGATCGGCGGCCAGGTGGGGCAGCAGGTCGGTGACGCAGAATACGGGATCGCCCTCTTCTTCGCCGATGGCAACGGACAGCGTAGAGCCGTCCTTACGAACGACCGTACCGTGCAGGGCCAGCGGGATGGCGGTCCACTGGTACTTCTTGATACCGCCGTAGTAGTGGGTCTTGAGGAAGCACTGCTCGCCCTCCTCATACAGGGGCCGGGGCTTGAGGTCCAGACGGGGGCTGTCGATATGAGCCACACCGATGCGGACGCCTTCGGCGACGCTGCGGCGGCCGAGGGTGGCGGCGATGAGCGCCTTGCCGCGGTTATTGAGGTAGACCTTATCCCCCGCCTTGTACTGCTTGGCGTGGTCAAAGGGAACATAGCCGGCCTTTTCCAGCATGGCTACGGCGGTGGTCACCGCCTCGCGCTCGGTCTTGGCAGCATCCAGGAAGGTCTTGTAGCCCTCGCAAAAATCGTAAGCAGCCTTCAGCTCTTCCTCGGACATGGTCTCGGTGAGATTCTTGGGGTTCATCAGCAGCTCCTCGCGCAGCTGCTCGCCCTTGGTTTTTTCACTCATGGGTATTTTACTCCTTTCGGTTTTTTGATAATTTTATGGATTTATAGGCACAAAAACCGGCGGCAGCGCTCCACCTCTTTTTCCAGGTGGGCAAGATCCGACGAATTTGTGATGACAAAGTGGGAGCGGCGGGTATAGTACTCGTCCCCGTGCTGGTTGCTCATGCGGGCTTCGGCGGCTTCCCTGGTGATGCCGTCCCGTTCCAGCACACGGCGCAGGCGTTCCTCCCGCGGGGTCACCACGCTGACAATAACATCGCAGAGCTGATCGCCGCCGCTTTCAAACAGGGTAGGGGCGTCCAGCACGCAGGCACGGCAGCCAGCCGCTTCAGCGGCATCCATGCGGGCTTCGCACTCCGCCAGAATAAGCGGAAAGGTGATGCCGACCAGGCGTTTCAGCTCCATCGGCTCGCCAAAAACCGCGGCTGCCAAGGCCGGACGGTCAATGGTGCCATCCGGCAGGCGGGTGCCGGGAAAGGCCGCGGCAATGGCCGCCGCGCAGGCCGGGCTGTTATTCACCTCGTGGGCGATGGTATCGGCATCCAGGATCTCTACCCCGCCCCAGCGGCGCATGAGGGCGGTGACAGTGGATTTGCCACTGCCGGTGGGGCCGGTCAGGCCGATGCGGAGCATAAAATCACCTCGGTTCTGGTTGGGGTAGGAAGAAGCCGGTGGCTGCCAAGACGGGCGCCCGCAGGGCGCTCCGGCGCAGCCGGAGCCGGCGGTGAAATCGTCGAAACCGCCGCAGGCGGTTTGCCCTGCGGGCGTCCCGCCGACGGCAGCGGGGCAAAGCAAATAATCAGAGGTGGACCACCCGGAAAGCGGCGGCGCGCAGCAGGCGGTTGTAGACGGCAAGACCCATTTCTTCCGGTTCCGGGGCGTGGACATACACCTCGGTGGCCTGCAGCTTATCCAGCTGCCGCAACACATCAAAGAGGTTCTGTGCCTGGGAGGGATAATCGTAGGCCACGCCGTAGCTGATGGTGGGAGCCTCCAGCAGGGAAACATCCTCATCGAAGCACATGGCGTAGAAGCCGTCCTCCTCCCCTGCCCGCTGCAGGGTCTCGTAGTATTCGTTCACCCGGGCGGCATAATCCTCCCGGCTGCCGCACAGCAGCGTAAGGGTGGCGGCAGGGGCGTAGTGTTTATATTTCATGCCGGGGCTGGGGGCCGCGGCATCCTGCGGGAGCATATGTAGGACGGCCTCGGCGACCGAGACGCATCCGCACCGCCGCTGGATCTCCTCCGGGGTGACAGCGCCGGGGCGCAGCACCTGCGGGGTACCATCCGGCAGGAAGCAGAGAACGGTGGATTCCACCCCGACGGTGCAGTCATCGCTTTCCACAATGGCATCCACCAAGCCCCACAGGTCATCCACACAGTGGCGGAATGTGGTGGGGCTGGGGCTGCCGCTGCGGTTGGCGCTGGGGGCAGCCAGCGGCACGCCTGCCGCCCGGATGACGGCACGGGCCACCGGGTGACTGGGCATCCGGATGGCAACGGTTTCCAGACCGCCGGTGGTGGTCAGGGGGATCTTGGACGAGCGGGGCAGCACCATGGTGAGGGGACCGGGCCAAAAGGCTTCTGCCAGAATTTTGGCGTTTTCCGGGATGGCGGTCACCAGCTCCGGCAGGGCGGAAAGCTCCGCGATGTGGACGATCATGGGGTTATCGCTGGGGCGGCCCTTGGCGGCGTACACCGCCTTGACGGCCGCTTCATCATAGGCATTGGCGGCCAGGCCGTACACCGTTTCGGTGGGAATGGCGACCAGTCCGCCGTGCGCGAGGATATCCCCGGCGCGCAGCACGCCCTCGGCGTCCTCAGCGGGGTCATATATTCGGATGAGTTCGGTTTTCATCATCATTCGGGATACTCCCTGTTCTGCAGTTTTTCGGCCTGCTCGTGCGCCAGCAGCGGCTCGATGAGCAGGTCCAGTTCGCCGTTCATCACGGCATCCAGCCGGTACACCGTCAGCTCGATGCGGTGATCGCTGACCCGGTTCTGGGGAAAATTATAGGTGCGGATGCGCCCGCTGCGGTCGCCGGAGCCGACCTGGCGGCGGCGGTCGGCGGCGATGGAATCGTTCTGAGCCTGCTCGGCCTGCTCCAGCAGGCGGCTGCGCAGGATCTTCATGGCGCGGTCTTTATTTTTATACTGGCTTCGCTCGTCCTGGCATTCCACCACCAGCCCGGTGGGCAGGTGGGTGATGCGGATGGCGGACTCGGTTTTATTGATGTGCTGGCCGCCCGCCCCGCTGGAACGGAAGGTATCTATCTTCAGGTCCTTTGGGTCGATGTGGATCTCCACCTCATCAGCTTCCGGCAGCACCGCTACGGTCACGGCGGAGGTTTGGATCTTACCCTGGCTATCGGTGACGGGCACCCGCTGCACCCGGTGAATGCCGCTTTCGAATTTAAGGCGGGAAAAGACCTTTTCCCCCTCGATGGAGAAAACGATCTCCCGGTAGCCGCCCAGTTCCGTCTCACCCGCGTTCATCAGCTCCACCTGCCAGCCGCGGGCCGCCGCATACAGATTGTACATGCGGTACAGGTCTGCCGCAAAAAGAGCGGCCTCCTCCCCGCCGGTGCCGGCACGCAGCTCCATAATGACGCTGCGGTCATCCCGCGGGTCATGGGGCAGCAGCATCAGCCGGGCTTCCTCGGTCAGGCGGGTGATCTCCGCTTCCGCTTCCGCTTTTTGCTCGGCGGCCATAGCCGAAAGCTCGGCATCGTGGGAATAGAGCAGCTCCTTGGCTTCGGCCAGCGCTTCCTCGGCAGCGGCCAGCGCCAGGTACTGGCGGGAGAGCGGCTCCAGCTCCTTATATTCCTTCATCAAGGCCCGGTAGCGGCCAATATCCGACGCGGCATCGGGCTGGGAAAGCTGGGCGGAAAGTTCATCGTAGCGGCGGTGCGCCGCCAAAAGTCCTTCGAGCATGGCAAAAACTCCTTATGCGAATTTAGTGGCATAAGGCACCGCTACTGCTCCTCCGGGTGGGTGATTTTTTTGATATGGCGTTCAGCCTTGGCACGGGGGATCATGATCTCCCGGCCGCAGGTGCGGCATACCAGCTTAAAATCCATGCCGCTGCGGGTGACGGTGAATTCCTCCCCGCCGCAGGGGTGCTTTTTCTTCATCAGCAGAATATCGCCGACGCGGACATCCATGGGAGTCCCTCCTTTGCCATTAAGTCGATTTTATATTATACCACGGGGAAAAATAATTTGCAATGAGGGATGGGGCCCGCAGGGCAACCCGTCCTGCGGACGGGTTCGGGGGCGGCCTGCGACCGCCCCCCGCGAGGGGCTTCGCCCCTCGGCCCTGCGGGCCCCTGCTCTGCGCCGGGCCTGCCCCGGGCCATAGAAAGCCCCGCCGCCCGCGGCCTTTCCCCGCATACCGCCGCCTGCCGCCGAATATAGATAAAGCAATAGGCAAAACAGGAGGGTAAAGCATGGGATATTACTGGCCGGAGGGCATGCTGCTGGAAACTGAGGAAAACCGATATTATCTGCAAAATGAGGAAACACTGCAAAGCGCCATGCGCATCGGTCAAATCTTGGAGGGACGGGCGTTGCTGTGTGATTATGACCACAACCTGGTGGTGGATATGGGCTGCTGCCGCGGGATCATCCCCCGGGAGGAGGGCGCCCTGGGAATAAAAGAGCAGACGGTGCGGGATATCGCCATCATCTCCCGGGTGAATAAGTCGGTCTGCTTTCTCATCACGGCGATAGAGCACGATGAGGCCGGAGCACCGCGGCCCATTTTATCCCGGCGGGCAGCCCAGCTGCGCTGCCGTTCCGAATACATAGACCATCTGACCCCTGGGGAGATCATCCCCGCGCGGGTAACGCACCTGGAAAGCTTCGGCTGCTTTGTAGATATCGGCTGCGGGCTGCCCTCCCTCATCAGCATCGATCAGATCTCGGTCTCCCGCATCAGCCACCCGCGGGACCGCTTTGCTGTGGGAGAGAGCATCTACGCCGTGGTAAAGGCGGTGGAGCCGGAGGGTCGGGTGCAGCTTTCTCACAAGGAGCTGCTGGGCACCTGGGCCCAAAACGCCGCACTGTACCTGCCGGGAGAAACGGTGGCGGGCGTCATCCGCAGCGTAGAGGACTATGGCGTCTTTGTGGAGCTGACCCCCAACCTGGCCGGCCTGGCGGAGCCCTGCGAGGGCGTGCGCGCCGGCCAGCACGCGGGCGTGTATATTAAAAGCATCCTGCCGGAAAAAATGAAGATCAAGCTCATCATCGTGGATGCCTTTGACGCGCCCTACGCCCCGCAGCCGGTGCAGTATTTCCTCACCGAGGGGGTACTGCGGCGCTGGCGGTATTCCCCGCCGGAATGCAGCCGGGTGGTGGAAACCGTCTTTGGCGAATGATGCCGTCTCTACACCAATAGCCGTTTGTTTCGTGGTGTTTTCATGCAATTATTGTCGCATATTGAAATGATAATTTAGTCAGTTAAATAAAAATCTCAAAAATCCCTGCCGGGAAGCAGGGATTTTTGCCGTGTCTTGCGTACTAAAATTTATGGAGGGAGTTTTGCAGGTCTTGTGGTGTCTGGCACGCCGTTCAGACCGGGGAAAGGCCGATACGGGCGCTGCCGGAGACGAGATAGTAGGTGGTTTCTTTCTCCAGGGCATCGCTGATGAGAGTAACATAACCGACCGAGGTTTCCGGGGTGAAGGAGAGCATGGGGGTACTCTCTTCCGCCGCCGTGACGGTCAGGGGCCGGCCGCCGGTCAGCCACAGCTCCACGCTGATGCGGGGCAGGCTGGTATACAGCTGCAGCTCCTCCGGGAGGGGGCCGGCCGCCAGCAGGGTGCCGCCGCTAATATGGGCCGTGGCAGCCCGCAGGGGGTTCTGCTCCCGGCCGGAGCCGAGCAGCAGACTGCCGCCCGACTGGAACAGTGATCCGCCGATATCCAAAGCATGGGTCCCGGCGCAGATGGAAAGGCTGCCGCCGGTCACGGTCATTTTGCGCAGGTCGGTAGCGGGATCGTTCTCGGATCTGACATACCCGCCGGAGAGGGCCAGGCCCTCCTCCACGGCGGTAATGGACAGGCTGCCGCCGGAAAGAGTCATATCCTCCGCCACAGCGCCACGGCGGGCGGTGAGGATGGAAACATCTCCGGCGGAAAGGGTGAGCTGCTGGGTGGTGATGGCAGTATCGCCGCCGGAAATGGTGACACGGCTGCCGGACAGCTTGGTGCTTCCCACGGAATAGAGGGCGGCATCGCTGCAATCCAGCGTAAAGGTACCGCCGGAAAGCGCCAGGGATTTGCCGGCAGAAAGGCCCCGCGCGCTATCGCTCACGATCTGCTCCCGGTTGATGATGGGCTGTTCTTCGGTGGGCTGCTGCTGGGGCAGACCGCCCCACAGGCCCCATTTTTCGGCGGTTTCGCCATAACTGGCGTTGCCGCTGCCGCCGCCGGTGGTGATGTGGTACTCCCCTGCCGTGGCCGAAAGGCTCCCGGCCGCCGTGATGCCGTCCCCGCCGCAGATGAGGGCCACTGTGCCCCCTGCCAGCGTCACGCTGCCCTGCCCGGATTTGGCGGAACTGGCCGAAAGGCCGGTGCGGCCGCAGGCGATGGAAAGCTGTCCGCCGCTGATCTGCAGCTCCTGCCCGGCAACCAGTCCGTCCCGCCAGGCGGTGATCTCCAGGGTGCCTTCCGCCACGGCCAGGGTGCCCTCGCTGCGCAGGGCGTCATTGTGGATGGCCTCCACCGAAAGGCTGCCCCCGCCGGTGATGAGCAGGTCGCCCTCCACGCTGATGGCGGCTTCCCGCACCTTGCTACCGGAATAGAGATAGCTTTTGCCATCGGAGAGGGTATTTTCGGTGCCGTTCTCCAGCAGCAGCACCACGGTGCCGCCGCCATTGGAGTAGATGACCGGGCCCCGTTCACAGTGCATATCCACCCCGCACAGCACCAGCCGGGCCGTTTCACCCGCGGGGATCTCCACGGTGAGCTGGGCATCCTGCAGGGTGCCGCTGAGCAGGTAGGTGCCCCCCTGGGAGATGGTGACCCGGGAAGCGATGGCGGTGACATTGGGGGCATTGCTGATGACGGAATCGACATTGAACTGCAGAATATAGTACGGCTCCTGCTGCCACTGGGAATGATCCGCCGTCATGGGTGCGGTCATGGATTCCAGCGATTCGTTTTCCTGCGGGGCATGGCCGCAGCCCGCCAGCAGCAAAATTACCGGCAGCAGAAGCATTAGGCAGCGTTTCATCGGGGGCGTCCTCCCTTCTCTTTTTGGGGGCTTGGGGTTCACATGCTTATTCTGGCCCTATCATACCGCAAAATGAGAAAGAGTGCAAATCTCTTTGCGGGTGGGGCGCCTAAGGCGGTACGGGCCGCAGGCGGGCGGGGCGCAGCCCCGGCGATGCAAAGCATCGCCGCAGCGGACAAATGTCCGCTGGACCCATCCGCAGGATGGGTCGGGCTGCGCCCCGAGCCGGCCCCCTGCAGAAACCAAAATCACTGCAGGGCGGCAATATAGAGCTTGCGGGTATCGGCCAGGGCCGCGGCTATTTCCTCCTGCCGGCCCTCCGAGAGGGCACAGCGCAGCAGAAAGCCGGAAATACTGCCCTCTCCGACCATGGAAAGGTATTCCGGCTCCGGCATACGGGGGGCCAGGCCCTCCTCCACCGCGGCAGTGGTCAGGCAGTTCATGATCTCCCCGATCATGCGGCGGGTATCGGCACGCTCCTGCGGACCGCCGCAGATATCATACAGGGCGGCCTGCGGAAACCCCATGGAGGGCACCTGTGAAAAGAAAACGGAGCTGCACTCCAGCAGCTGGCGGGCGGTGATCTCGATGACCTTCCAGCGGGCTTCAAAGCCCTCGGCGTCGGAAATGGCGGCGTAGAGCTCCTGGAAGCCCTGGGCCCTGCTGTACTGCATGGCATCCCGCAGCAGCTCCTCCCGGGAGGGGAAATACTCGTACACAGTGCCTTTGCCGATGCCAGCGGCTTCGGCGATCTCAGAAACCTTCAAATCTCCCAGCGGACGGCCCTGCCGCAGCAGCTTTAATACCGCATGGAACACCGCGGCCTTTTTCTCCGGCAAGTTCATACCTCTTCTACCTCCTCGATGACAACTTTCTTGGGGTCTTTCTTTAGGAAAATATCGTAAATGGCGGGGACAATGAACAGAGTAAGCAGGGTGGCATAGGCCAGGCCGCCGATGGTAACGATGGCCAAGGGCTGCAGCATATCGCCGCCGGCGCCCAGGCCCAGTGCCATGGTAGCCAGGCCGAAAATGGTGGTCATGGCAGTCATAAGGATGGGCCGGATACGGTCACGGCCGGTCTGTACCAGCGCTTCGGTGCGTTCTTTGCCCTCCAGCCGCAGCCCGTTGGCGTAATCCACAAAGACGATGCCGTTATTCACAACGACACCCGCGAGCATAAGGAAGCCCAGCATGGCGATGACCGAAAGCTCCTTGCCGGTGATCCACAGGGCCAAAAGGCCGCCGGTGAAGGCCAACGGAATGGTGAACAGCACGATAAACGGCGAGAGCAGCGACTGGAACTGCGCCACCATGATGAGGTAGATGAAGGCGATGGCCAGGGCGATCATCAGGATGAGGTCGCTCATGGTGGATTGGATCATCTCATTTTCGCCCTCAATGGCATAGGAGCAGCCCTCCGGCATCTCATAATCGGCCAGCAGCTTTTCCACCTCACGGCTCACCAGGCCGATGTTGTAGCCATCGGCGATCTGGGCGGTGACGGTGACGGTACGGGCCTGATTTTCACGGTGGATGGCGGAAGCGGACGCGGCCTCGGTCACTGCGGCGATCTCGGAAAGGCGGACCTCGCATTCCTCCTGGTTTTTGGTACCGGTTAGGCGGAGCTCCTCCAGCGTTTCCCGGGTGGTGATACCGGCGCTATCGGGGACGACCACAACCGGCAGGTCACTGTTATCCACGGTGATATTGGTGGCGGTGGTTTGGGAGAGAACGGCGGCGGCCACCTGCTGGTAGACCTGTGCGACCGTCAGGTTATACTCGGCGGCTTTGGCTTTATCCACGGTGATGCGCACCTCGGTGCTGCTGTCCTCCTGCCCATCACTGACCGAAGCGACCCCTTCCACGGCGGAAAGGGTTTTGGCCAGGTCGGTGGCGGCGGCCCGCAGGGCATCCATATCATCGCCGGTGACGGCCAGCTGAATACCGCTGCCGCCGGTCATCATACTCATATCCATGGTGGAGCCGTTGGCGGAAACGGTGCAGTCCAGATCGGCGCAGGCTTCCTCGATCTTTTTGGCGATCTCCTGGCTGGAATCGCTGCGGTCATCACCCAGCAGTACATAGATGGACAGGCTGCTGCCGCCCATGCTCATCATGCTCTGGCCCTCCATGGCGCCGACGGTATCCACACCATCCACGGTAAGGATCCGCTCCAGGACGGTATCGCACATGGCCCATGTTTCGCTTTGGGTGGCGTCCTCCGGCATCTCGATGGAGACCGACACCTGTGGGCTATCCATTTCCGGCATAAAGGCGGTGCCCATGCTGACCGCCAGCACCGCGCTGGCAATAAGCAGTGCCACCGCGCCCAGCAGAACGGGAGCCTTGTGCCGCAGTACTTTCCGCAGAAGGTTTTCGTAGCCCGCCATCATGCGGTTCAGGAGGCGGTTGGGCTTTTCCCCTGCGGTATCGCGGGTCAATATTTTGCCCGAAAGGGCGGGCACCAAGGTAAGGGCGACCAGCAGACTGGCACCCAGTGAATAGGCGATGGTCAGGCCCATATCGGCGAAGATCTGCCGGGTAAGGCCGCTGGTGAACAGGATGGGCACAAATACGCAGACAGTGGTAAGGGTGCTGGCGGTGATAGCCCCGGCAATCTGGCGGCAGCCGTGAACCGCCGCCGTGGCGGCATTGTAGCCCAGCTGGCGCAGACGGTAGATATTCTCGATGGCAACGATGCTGTTATCCACCAGCATGCCGACGCCAAGGGCAAGGCCTGAAAGGGAGATGATATTGAGAGTGACGCCGGTGAAGTGCATAAGCACCACCGCCAAAAGCAGACTGATGGGGATACTGAGCGCCACAATGATAGTGGGGCGGAAGTCCCGCAGGAACAGCATGAGGACAATGACGGCCAGCAGCGCGCCGAACAGCAGATTTTCCAGCACCGAGCTGATGACCAGATCGATGTACTGGCCCTGATCGCTGAGGGCGGTGAGGTGCAGGCCTTCGTATTTTTCCTCCAGTTTTTCCATGGCGGCATAGAGATTATCGCAGGCACCGGAGGTGGAAGCGATGGAGGACTTTTGTACCGTGAGCAGCACACCGTCATTGCCGTTTATTTTGGCGTACAGTTCCTCGGAATTATCGGCCAGGCGCACCGCGGCAATATCCGAAAGGCGGATCTCGCCGATATCGCCGACCGAATAATTGAACAGCACCCAGTTTTGCAGTTCCTCCAGACTGGAGAATTTATCGCCGACCTTGAGGGCATTCTGCCCCTCGGCGCTTTGGATATAGCCGGCGGGCATCGAGAAGTTCTGCGCCATGAGCAGCTGCGAAACGGCGGACTGGGTGAGAATGCCGTCCAGCCCGGCGGCCTTGTAGGCGGCATCCCGCTGCTGGCGGAACTGCTCCTCGGCTTCATTGAGGGCCTGTTCGGCCTGCTGTAATTGCAGGGTGGCCAGAATGAGCTGCTGAGAAAGCTCCAGCTTGCCGGTCTCCAGCTGGCTCTGCGCCTTATCCAGCTGCGAAAGGGCGGCGTCCAGCTCCTTTTGGCTGGACTGAGCGGTTTCCAGCTCCTTTTTTAGCTGCGGGATGCGGGGCGCCAGCGCATCGATGGCGGCGTTCAGCTCGGTAATGGTGCCATAGTCATCCTGCACCTTATCGTGGCTTTCGATCCACTTCTTGCCCTCGGCCTCGCCCAGCACGAGTTTGATGGCGGCGGCGTTTTCCTCGATGGCTTTGGTGGTGTCGGCGATGGCCTTCTCGGCCTCCGCCTTCGCCTCGGTGGCCTGCCGGTAGGTTTCCAATCGGGCTTCGGCGCGGGTCACCTCCTCCTCGGCAGCCGAGAGCTTTTCCGCGGCGGCAACGGTTTGCGGGTCATTGCGGTTGATATAGGCGGTCTGCTCCGCCTGGATGGCGGCAAGCTCGGCTTCGGCGGTATTGAGCTGGGCTTGCAGCCCGGTATTATCGGGGTCCTTCTCCAGCTGTGCCTGGAGGTCGTCCACCTCCGCCTGCTTTGCCTGCTCCTGCCGCAGCAGGTCCTTCCAGCCGGGATCGTCCTTAAGACGCTCCGGTGCGCCGGCCAGCGCTTCATCGTAGGCGGTTTGCGCGGCTTCCTGCGCATCCTTGGCATTGGTCACATCCTGCTGCAGGGCGGCTTCACTGCTGCCGATCTCCTTGAGGGTGGCTTCGGCGGTCTCCAGCGAGGCTTGGGCGGCTTTCAGCTGGGCGCGCAGCTGGGTGCGGGTAAGCTGCAGAGATTGCAGCTCGGCATATTTTACAGCGGAAAGATGGGTACGGGCGTAATCTTCACTGGCATTGTAGCTATCGCGCAGATTTACCATGTTATCGTACTGGGCCAGCACGGCCTGAATGGCCTTGACCTCCGCCGAGGTGAGGGTGGAGCCGAGGGAGGCCTGATCCTTGGCATCGGCCAGCTGCTGGGCAGCGGCCACCAGCTGGGCATAGGCGGTGCCGCTTTGCTCCTCCAGCTTCTTTTTGGCGTCGTTGATCTGCCTGCGAGAATCCTTGAGCTGCTTTTCGGCATCGGCCAGGGAGCTATCAATGGCCGCCAACACCTTATCGTTCAACTCATCGATTTTGGCTTGATCCAGCTCCACACGAATCTGGCTTTCTACCAGACCGCTGCCGGAAACGGACGCGACGCCGTCTACCCGCTCCAGTGCCGGGATGACGGTGGAGGAGGTGAATTCCGAAAGCTCGTTTCGGGCCATATTATCGCTATCCACCGCCAATACCATGATGGGCAGCATATCGGGATTGATCTTCATGAGCACCGGGCTGCCGGCGGCCTCGGGCAGGGAGCCGGCGATCTGATCAAGGCTGGCGTTCATTTCGATCATGGCGGAATCCATGCCGGTGCCTTCCTCAAATTCCAGCACCACGATGCTGACATTTTCCTGCGAGATACTGGTGATATTCTTGACGCCGCTGGTGGTAGCCAAGGCGCTTTCCAGCGTTTTGGTCACGCTTTGCTCCACCTGCTCCGGACTGGCGCCGATGTAGGTGGTATAGGCGATGGCATAGGGCAGATCCATATTCGGCAGGAGGTCGGTGGTCATATTGATGAAGGACATGACACCGAGGATAAGCACCAGCATCACGCAGACGAATACGGTCATGGGCTTTTTGACACTGAGACGAGACAGCATAGAGGATTCTCCATTTCCGGGGGATAGATGTTCCGACCGACCGGTCGGTCGGGTATTTCTAATCTTATTTTAGCGCAAAACGGGACGAACGCAAGAGGAAAGATATTAACATTTCGTAAAGGTTATAGCATCGGCGCGGGAGAGTATGCTATAATAACCATGGACATTGCAGGAAGCCGGGTTCGGGCGGCCCCGCGCGGGAGCCGAAGGCTCCCGAAGGGCGCCCCCCCGCAGGGGGGCGCCCCAGCCCGGCGGAGCCAGGCACGGGGCCGCCCGAATGCCAGCCTGCACCCCCAAAGGAGGTAACCGCCATGTATCACATCCTGGTCGTGGATGACGAAGCCAAGATCCGCGAGATCATTAAAAAATACGCAGTATTCGAGGGCTACCGGGTCACCGAGGCCGCCAATGGCATGGAGGCCATCGACCTGTGCCGCACCGAGCCGTTCGATCTCATCATCATGGATGTGATGATGCCGGAGCTGGACGGCTTTTCCGCCTGCCGCGAGATCCGCAAATACAACCGCACGCCCATCATCATGCTTTCCGCCCGCGGCGAAGAATATGACCGCATCCACGGCTTCGAGCTGGGGATCGATGACTATGTGGTCAAGCCCTTTTCCCCCAAGGAGCTGATGATGCGGGTGGCCGCCATCATCAAGCGCAGCGGCGGCGAGGAAAACAACCGTTTTGTTTTTGAGGGGCTGACGGTGGATTTTACCGCGCGGCTGGTTTTCATTGACGAGCAGCGCATAGAGATGTCTCCCAAGGAGTACGACCTGTTTTTCTACATGGTGCGCAACCGCGGCGTGGCCCTGACCCGCGAGCGGCTGATCCACGATGTATGGGGCTATGATTTTTACGGCGACGACCGCACGCTGGATACCCATGTAAAGCTGCTGCGCAAGAGCCTGGGCCGGTACAGCCGGTGCATTATCACGCTAAGAGGAGTTGGGTACCGCTTTGAAACTGTGGCAGAGCCGGAAAGCGACGCAGACGGAGACGCCAACTGAGTCCTCCCCTGCCCCGCAGCATAAGCAAAGCCGTTTTTCCCACCTGGGCATCCGCTGGAGACTGGTGGGCAGCTTTGCTATGTTCGTGGCGCTGCTGCTGATGCTGCTGTGGCTTTTGCAGATCGTCTTTTTGGAGAGCTTCTACAAATCCATCAAGACCAGCTCCATTAAAAATACCGCCGAGGAAGTAGCCGCCAGCATCAATGATGAGAACTTCTACACCGAGGTGAACCGCCTGACCCGTCAGGACCTCATCTGCGTACACATCATACGGGAGGACGGCACCCCGGTGCTGACCTCCGGCAACCAGCCCTCCTGCATCCTGCACATGCTGCTTACCGATCAGGCTGCGCTGCTGTTCCGGCAGGCGCAGGAAAACGGCGGCACCGTGCTGGAAAACTATCAGCTCCTGGAGCTTTCCCCCGCCATGCAGAGCAAAGCAACCGCCCAGGCCGCCTCCACCGAGCAGCTGCTGTACGGCATTCTGACCACGCGCGGAGAGGACGAAGGCGCCGAGCCGGTCATGGTCATGGTGGATGCCACCATCACGCCCATCAATACCACGGTGGAAACACTGCGGGCCCAGCTGGTCATCATCACGGTCATCATGACGGCCTTTTCCATCCTGCTGGTGCTGCTGCTTTCCTCCATGATCTCCCGTCCCATCACCCGCATTACCAAAAGCGCCAAGCAGCTGGCCACCGGCGATTACGGCACGCAGTTTACCGGCGGCACCTACCGGGAGGTCACCGAGCTGGCCGACACCCTAAACTATGCCAGCCGGGAGCTGAGCAAGGTGGAACATCTGCGGCAGGAGTTCATCGCCAATGTGAGCCACGACCTGCGCACCCCGCTGACCATGATCACCGGCTATGCCGAGGTAATGCGCGATCTGCCGGGTGAAAATACCCCGGAAAATGTGCAGATCATCATAGATGAGGCCCGCCGGCTGACTGATTTGGTCAATGATTTGCTGAATCTTTCCCGGCTGCAGAGCGGCGCGCAGACCCCCGAACCGGAGCCGCTCAATCTCACCAAGATGATCCGCGGCATTATGGGGCGGTACGCCAAGCTGGTGCTGCATGACGGCTACGCCATCACGCTGGAAGCGGACGGCGACGCCATGGTGATGGCCGACCGGCTACGCATGACCCAAGTGCTGTATAATCTCATCAATAACGCCATCAACTATGCCGGGGCCGACCGGGCCGTACTGGTGCGCCAGACCATCGAGAATGGGACTGTGAAGGTGGAGGTCATCGACCACGGCGAAGGCATTCCGGCCGAAAGCCTGCCCTATGTGTGGGACCGCTACTACAAGGTGGATAAAAACCACCGCCGCTCCACCGTGGGGGCCGGGCTAGGACTTTCCATTGTAAAGGGCGTGCTGGAGGCCCACGGCGCCGAATACGGCGTAGCCAGCACCCTGGGCGAGGGCAGCGATTTCTGGTTCCGGCTGCCGCTGCTGGAGCAGCAGGACGCTTTAACCGCCGAAAGTGAAGAAAATCATTCCGATTTTTCCTGATTTCTTCACACAGCCATCACATTGGCCGTATATGATAAAGGTGTGGAATAAATAAGGGCGCACAGCCCGGCCGAAGGTTTTTCTTTCTCCTCCTTATCTTCATCCTTCTTTATACTTTTTCGTTTTGTCCTCATTTTCTTTTCCCTTCGGCTCATTCCCCAAGCTCCTGCGCCGGCTGCAAACGGCCGCAGGAAACAGTTTTACCAGGAGCTCCCGCACTGTAACAGGTGCGGGAGCTTTTTTGTGTTCTTTAATATTTTATGAATTCGCCGTGAACTGCGTTGACTATATAGGGGCAAAATGGTATGCTGACTGTATTAGCTCCAGTAGTACAGTTTGCTGCAAAATTTTTTTGCATTTTTTGTTTTTGGATGCAATAAAATCCATCAAACTGTACACTTATTTTAGTGAAATATGATTTTTCTGCGAGAGGGGGAAAAAATGTGCAATATATGGTGGAGACCAAAAATCTCCGCAAGGTGTACCGGACCGGCGATGAAAAGGTAGTCGCTCTGGATAATATCGACCTGACCATCGAGCAGGGGCAGGTGTGCTGTATACTGGGTACCTCCGGCAGTGGTAAATCCACCCTGCTGAACCAACTGGCCGGGCTGGAAAAGCCCACCCGCGGCACGGTAAAGATCAAGGGAGAGCTGATCTCCAAGATGAGCGAAAAGCAGCTGGCGGTGTTCCGGCAGAAGCACATCGGCTTTGTGTTCCAGTCCTACAATCTCATTCAGGGGATGACCGCTGTGGAAAATGTGGCCATGCCGCTGATGTTCCGCCGGGTGTCCCGCAAAAAGCGTGAGGAAGCCGCCCGTGAAATGCTAAAGCAGGTGGGACTGGGCGAGCGCATGGACCACCGTCCCAATGAAATGAGCGGCGGCCAGCAGCAGCGCGTGGGCATTGCCCGCGCCTTTGTTACCAATCCCGAGGTGGTATTTGCCGATGAGCCCACCGGCAACCTGGATACCAAAACGACCAAAGAGGTCATGGAGATGTTCCTGCGGTTTGCCCGGGAAAAGGGCACCACGATCATACTGGTGACACACGACCGCAGCCTGGCGGAATACTGCGACCGCATCGTGACCATCTCGGATGGACGCATCATTTCCAATGAGGACCACCGCAACCCCAAGGTAATCCAAGAACCTCCCGCCGCCCCTGCCGAGGAGCTGCCGGAGAAGCTGCATTTTACCGATAACACACTGGCCGCCGGCCAAGGAGGAGTATGACCGTGAAAAAGATGAGCAAGATCCTGACATTTATTTTGGTGCTGGCCATGGTGCTGGGCACCGTAGCGATGGCAGACCAGTCTGAGGGCACCAATACTGGCAATACCACGAATGATACATATACCATTACAGCCGGAAAATTTGAAAATGGAACACTGACCATCAAGTACAATTCTACCCAATCCCCTCTCACCGCCGGTGCCACATCCAGTGCCATTGCAAAAGGCACCGAGGTTACTATTCTGGCTGAACCCAAAGCCGGATATGAATTGGCTACCCTTAATTACACTATTGGTGAAACTACAACCGATATTAAAACAGACGGTAAATTTGTTTTGACTGGCAATGCAACCGTTACCCCCGTATTCCAGGCCAAGAGCACCCTGGGCGGCGAAAAGACCGCTGACAGTTTCCGGCTGGATGCTATTTGCAGCGGCAGCTACTACTGGCAGATGTACCACAAGGACATGGCCAATAACAAAAAGTACACCAAATATCCCGGCTCCCCTGCGGATAAGGTCAATCCCAGCTCTGAGATCGTAAAGGGCAACTATGTTGATTTGACCCTGTATGTTACTGACAATGACTTTCTGAAGCTTTACAGCTCCACCGGCTACAGCAAGGATAATTTCTCTGTTACCACCCCTGGCGACAGCAGCTTCCTGGCTGGCTCCGGCGCCGGTGCTGAAATTGAAAAATGGACAGTAGGCAGCACCGATAAAGGTATGGTAATCCAGCTGACCGGCGTATACTATGTGGGCGGCAGCGATAACACCTTGAAGCTTATCATTACCCAGGGCAACTACAATGCTATTGTAACCTGCAAGATCGATAACGCCACCATCATCCCCACCAAGCCGGACGACGAAAAACCCGACACCGAGACCACCGCGGCCCAGCCCTATGTCATCATCAGCAGCTACAGCTACGGCAAGGGCGACCTGGTTGCCGGTGAGACCCGCAATGTCACCATGACCTTCCGCAATACCAGCAAGACCATGGCGGTGGAAAACATGATGGTGACCATGACCCTGCCCGATGCCATGATGCTGACCAGCAGCTCCAATTCCTTCTACATCGAATCGCTGGCAGCCGAGGGCACCATCACCAAGACCGTGAATGTGACCGTGAAGCCCACTGCGGCGGCCCAGTCCCATTCCATGACCGTTGATTTTACCTACGACTACCTGGATAACGGCGTGCGCCGCAATGCCAAGACCACCGAGAGCATCAGTATGCCGGTGCTGCAGGTGGACCGCTTTACCGTGACCGGCATCGACCTGCCCCAACAGATCTTCATAGGCGAGGAAAATAACCTCTCCGTCAACTTCGTCAATAAGAGCCGTACCGATATCTACAATCTTTCCGCCAAGCTGAACTGCGAGGGGCTTTCCAATAACGGCGAGGAGCAGTATCTGGGCAATCTTGCCTCCGGCACCACCTCCAGCGCCGATTTCTACATCACCGGGAATGAAAAGGGCGAGCTGGTGGGTGAGGTCATTATCACCTACGAGGATACCAACATGAACCAGCGCACCGTTTCGGTGCCCTTTACCACGCAGGTGACCAGCTACGAGGATGTATGGGGTCCCAGCAATCCCAGCGTCGACCCCGGTATGGATCCCGGCATTGACCCCGGTATGGAAGAGCCTGCGGGTTTCCCGTGGTTCTGGGTCATCGGTGGTGTGGTGGTAGTGGCTGCCGGCGTATTTGTGTACCTGAAGCTGCGTAAAAATAAAAAGGAGAGCGTAGAAGAAGATGAGGATATCTGACCTTCTGAGCGTCTGCCTGCGGAACCTGACCCGCCGCCGGGTGCGTACCGCCCTGACCGTTATCGGCGTTGTCATCGGCGTGTGCGCCATCATCTTGATGGTCTCACTCGGCATCGGTGCGCGGGAATCCATGATGCAGATGCTGCAAGAGTGGGGCGATCTTACCATCATCAATGTCTACAATTACGGCGGAGGCGAGACCAAGCTGGACGATAAAGCCCTCTCCAAAATACAGGCGATGGATAATGTACAGATCGCGACCCCGTTTTACAGCAGCCGGGTCAGCTTCCGGCTGAAATCCCGCAACGGGCGCTATGCGGCCTATACCAATATCATCGGTATCTACCCCGATGCCTTTGAAGCGCTGGGCTATAAATTGAGCGACGGCACCTCCTTTGCGGACAGCAAAAAGGATTACAGCATGGTGGCGGGCGCCAATGTGGCGTATTCCTTCCGGGATACCAAGAAAAAGCGCAATAACTATGTGGATCGGTACCAGACCGACGCCATGGGCAACCCCAAAAAGCCCTTTGTGGATATGATGAAGGATAAGCTGGTCTTGTACAGCGAAAGCTATGACAACAACGGCAACCTGAAAAAGGGCTTGGAGGTCACCCCCAACGTGATCGGCGTAATGGTGGAGGACTGGAACAAGGGTTGGGAGACCAGTGAGTGCCTCCTGATGGACATCAACCAGCTGAAGGCACTGGAGCAGAAATACTACAAGATCAGCGGTGAAAAGGCTCCAGACACCACCAACTATGATGAGGTACGGGTCAAGTGCGTAGACGCTGCCTCGGTTGCCGCAGTGCAGCAGTCCATCACCGATATGGGCTTCCAGTGCTCCTCGATGGAGGACACCCGCAAATACTTTGATGAGCAGCTTACCATGATCCAGACGATGCTGGGCGGTCTGGCGGCTATCTCTCTGTTTGTCGCTGCCATCGGCATCGCCAACACCATGGTCATGTCCATCTATGAGCGCACCAAGGAGATCGGCGTCATGAAGGTGCTGGGCGCCGAGCTGGGCGCCATTCGCTCCATGTTCCTTACCGAGTCCGCAATGATCGGACTGATCGGCGGTGTGGTGGGCGTTGCATTCAGCTTCCTCATCAGCTACCTGTTAAATAACGTGCCGCTTGTGGCGAACCTTCTTGCCACGCTGGGCTTGAGCTTCGGCAACGGCGGGGCGGTTTCCATCATCCCGTGGTGGCTGGTGCTGGTGGCAATGGTCTTTTCGATGATGGTCGGCGTTGTTTTCGGTTTTATCCCTGCCAACCGCGCTGTTAAGATCTCCGCTTTGGAGGCCATCCGGCACGACTAAAATCTACATTTTGCACATAGGAAAAAGCTCCTTCGGGGGCTTTTCTCTTTGTGCCGCCCGTGGTATAATTTGAGACAGAACCGGACTGGGCGGCACAGGGCGCGGGGCGCTCCGGACGGAGGCCGGAGCCACGGCCCGTAGGGCCGTGTAAGGCCGCCCGCAGGGCGGCCTGCCCCGCGCCCCCATACCTGCCCGCTGCATCCACTCTGCCAAGGAGGGAAACACCATGCCACACGATCTGCAAGCCAGCCTTGCCGCCTACCGGCCCTACAATGAGCAGGAGCAACACGATCTGCCGCTGCTGCTGGCCGCGCTAAAGCAGCCGGATAGCTTTACCCGGCAGAATGAAACCGCCCATTTTACTGCATCAGCCTGGGTGGTGAACCCCGCGCGGAATAAGGTGCTGATGATCTATCACAACATCTACAATAGCTGGAGCTGGACCGGCGGCCATGCCGATGGAGAGACCGACCTTTTGGCGGTCGCGCTGCGGGAGGTAGCCGAGGAAACCGGACTGCAAACGCTCCGCCCCGTCAGTCGTGAACTGTTCTCGGTCGAGATCCTTACCGTGGATGGACACGAAAAACGAGGGCGGTATGTCCCCTCCCACCTGCATCTCAATTGCACCTATCTCATCGAAGCCGATGATACCGAGCCGCTGCGGGTAAAGCCCGATGAAAACAGCGGTGTGCGGTGGTTCGCCCCGCGAGAGGCGCTGGCCGCCTGCACCGAACCCTGGATGCGCGACCGTATCTACCAAAAGCTCATCGAAAAAAACACCCAGTATAAATAAAAGGAGGGACTGTCATGAAGCCGCATGAAACCACCGCCCAGTGCGTGGAGCGCAAGCTGGGGCGCAAGCTCCGCCTCATCCGCGTGGCGCGCGGGGAGGAACCGGCCGATATCGTATTCAAAAACGCCACCTATCTCAATGTGTTCAGCAATGATTTTTGTCATGGGGATATTGCTGTTTCCGATGGACTCATCGCCGGCATCGGCAGCTACCACGGCAGCAAAGAGGTGGATGTCTCCGGCAGCTTTGTCTGCCCCGGCCTCATCGATGCCCACATCCACCTGGAAAGCAGCCTGGTTTCCCCTGCCGAGTTTGCCCGAGCGGTCATCCGCCACGGCACCACCACTGTCATCACCGATCCGCACGAGATCGCCAATGTCATGGGAGTGGATGGCATCCGCTATATGCTGGAGGCCACCGAGGGCCTGCCGGTGGATGTCCACTTTATGCTGCCCAGCTGCGTGCCCGCCACGCCGTTGGATGAAAGCGGCTGCACGCTGGATTATCAGGCCATCGATGACCTGTATGACCACTCTAGAGTTCTTGGCCTGGCGGAAATGATGAACTATGTCGGTGTCATCAATGGCGACCCAGCAGTCATCAGCAAAATCCTGGCCAGTCAGGCCCACCACAAAAAAATCGATGGCCACGCACCCGATCTCTCCGGCGCCGATCTCAACGCCTATATCGCCGCCGGCGTCTATTCCGATCACGAGTGCAGCACCTGCCAGGATGCGCTGGAAAAGCTGCAGCTCGGCCAGTTCATCATGATACGGGAGGGCACCGCCGCCCAGAATCTGCGGGCACTCCTGCCGCTGCTCAATCAGCAGTACTACTCCCGGTGCATGTTTGCCACCGATGATAAACACCCCCTGGATCTTTTGCAGGGCGGCCACATCGATTATATCATCAGGGAAGCCATTGCCTGCGGCGTTGATCCCATCATTGCCATCAAGGTGGCCAGCCATCAGGCAGCCCGCTATTTCCTGATGAACAACAAAGGCGCCATCGCCCCCGGCTACCTGGCCGACCTGGTGGTCTTCGATAACTTCCGTCACTTCAATATCCAGGAGGTGTATAAGCGCGGCCGCTGCGTCTTTGCGGATGGCGAGGTTCTACCCTTTGACGCGCCCGCAGTGGAGCCCAGCCTTTCCCGCCGCGCGCACGAGACCTTCCGCATTGCGCCGGTCACGCCGCAGCAGCTGGCCGCCGGAGATCTGCCGGTCATCGGCATCGTCCCGGGCGAAATCATCACCCAGAACCTGGGCCGGGCGGCTGCCCCCGATCCCACCCATGATATCCTAAAGATCGCCGTAGCGGAGCGCCACCATGGCACCGGGCACATTGGCCTGGGATACATTAAAGGTTACGGCCTGCGGCAGGGCGCTGTGGCCACCAGCTTTGCCCACGATTCCCATAATATCATCGCCGTGGGCGCCGATGACGCCGACCTGGCCTTTGCCATCAACCGCATTGCCGAAATGCAGGGCGGCACCGTAGTCGTGCACGAGGGCAAGGTCATCGCTGAGCTGCCGCTGCCGGTGGCTGGCCTAATGAGTGACGCCCCGCTGGAGGAGGTAAACGACCTGCTGGAGCAGGCCAAGGCCGCCGCCCACCGCATGGGTGTTTCCCCGGGCATCGATCCCTTTATGACCCTCTCCTTTATGAGTCTGCCGGTCATTCCCGCCCTCAAGATCACCACCCACGGGGTCTTTGATGTGGAACAGTGGAAATACATCTGATTTTTCTTGCAGAGCCGTGTCCTCCCCCCTGTGGGGCGGGCACGGCTTTTCCATTTAGGGCTTTTTGCAGGGGGCATGGCGGGCGCCCGCACCCTATCTCGCCTCCATTTGTGTACCTCCTCCAAAAACAAATGCCAATCCCCTGTAAACATTGTCTTTCCTTTCGCCCTTTTATGTGCTAAAATATTGCATTATAAGGAGCGTTCCACCGATACGGTCGGGCCAGCCCTTCCGGGCAGCCCTCCCCCGCTCCGGTACGCCCCTGCCAAATCTCTGCAAAAGGAGTGACAGTGTGTGAATTTTTCCGTCAATAGCCCCATCCTGTTCGTGCTGGCCGGGATCATCATTCTGGCCGTGCTGGCGCAGTCGGTGTTCTTCCTGGTGCGGGCCATCCACCGCAGCAAGGAGATCGGCATGGACCAGCAGAAGCTGCGCAAGACCATGGTCACCGCCGGCGTTTTCACCATCGCCCCGGCCGTCGCCATCGTCATCAGCGTCATCACCCTTTCCAAGGACCTCGGCCTGCCGCTGCCCTGGCTGCGCCTTTCGGTGGTCGGCTCCCTCTCCTACGAGACCATTGCCGCCACCAACGCCGAAAGCGCCATGGGTCTGGTGTTCGGTCAGGTCTCCTCACTTACCGCCTCCCAGTATGTCACCATTGCATGGGTCATGACCATCAGCATCATGCTGGGCATCTGGCTGGTACCGCTCATCGGTAAAAAGCTGCAGGGCGGCATGACCAAGATAGAAAACCGTGATAAGCGCTGGGGCGATATCCTCTCCTCCGCCCTGTTCATCGGTATGATCGCCGCTTTCCTCGGCTATGTGTTCTGCGATTTCGGCACCATCTTCCATGGTGATCCCTCCGGCCTTATCCCGGTATGCGTTATGATCGTTTCCGCCGTTATTATGGCGCTGTGCGGCCTTATCATGAAAAAAACCGGCTGGCACTGGGTAGGCGATTACGCCCTGCCGATGAGTCTTATTCTCGGCATGGCCTCCGCTATTCCCATTACCGGCTGGCTGTCCTAAGGGAAAGGAGGATCACACCATGAAAAAAGCAAATATGACTTATATGGATTCCGTCCATCACTACGGCCGCGTCTGGAACCTTTCGATGATGGTTCTGCTGCTGATGTTCCCCGCCGCCGTTTCCATCATCTTCCACGCCCCTGCCGATGGCAAGGGCCTCCTGATGGGCCTCATCGCCACCGCCCCCATGTACTGGGCGGTCGGATTTATTGAAACGCTGACCTATGTGCCCATGCTGGGCGCGGGCGGCAGCTACCTTTCCTTCGTCACCGGCAATATCAGTAATCTCAAGCTCCCCTGTGCCCTCAACGCGCTGGAGCAGGCCGATGTGAAAGCCAACAGCGAGGAAGGCGAGATCGTTTCCACCGTAGCCATTGCCGTTTCCAGTATCGTCACCACCGTTATCATCATTCTGGGCGTCATTCTCATCATCCCGCTCACCCCGGTGCTGGAAAGCCCCGCCCTGGCCCCCGCCTTCGCGCAGATTCTGCCCGCCCTGTTCGGTGGCCTGGGTGTGGTGTTTATTTCGAAGAACGCCAAGCTCTCCATCGCTCCCATCTGCCTGATGCTGGTTCTCTTCATCTTCGTTCCCGCCCTCAATTCCAGCACCGTTGGCATTATGGTGCCGGTCAGCGTGCTGTTTACCGTGGGGGTGGCCCGCATCCTGTATAAAAAGGGGATCCTGTGATCCCATAAAATACTGCAAGGAGGTTTTCTGTCATGATCGTTCTGTATATCATATTGGCCGTTCTCGTCCTGCTGCTGGCTGTGGTGCTGCTGCGCACCGCGGCGTTCCGTCCCAAGGCCGAAGCTTTCAGGACCTATGCCCCCGTCGAATTTGACCGAGAGGCCGCTGTAACCAACCTTCAGCAGCTCATCCGCTGCCGTACCGTCAGCTACACCGATGCCGCCAAGGAGGATCCGGCGGAATTTGAAAAGCTCATCGCCCTGCTGCCGGAATTATATCCCCATGTTTATGAAAAATGCACCCTCACCCGCCTGCCGGACCGCGGCCTGCTGTTCTACTGGGCGGGCAAGGCCCACGATGAGGCTTCGGTCATGATGGCGCACTTTGATGTTGTCCCGGTGGAGGAGGAGAACTGGAAAAAGCCTCCCTTTGAGGGCATCATTGAGGACGGCGTGCTGTGGGGACGCGGCACCCTTGATACCAAGGTCACCTTTAACGGCGTGCTGACTGCCGCCGATCATCTGATTGCGCAAGGCTTCCAGCCGGAGCAGGATGTTTACTTCGCTTTCTCCGGTCAGGAGGAGATCAACGGCCCCGGCGCCGTCAATATCGTCCACTGGTTCCAGGAGCACAATATCAATATCCAGCTTGTCGTGGATGAGGGCGGTGCGGTGGTCGAGGATGTTTTCCCCGGCGTCAAGCAGCCCTGTGCGCTCATTGGTATTGCCGAAAAGGGCATGATGAACCTGGAATACAGCGTTTCCTCCGCCGGCGGTCACGCCTCCGCCCCCAAGCCCCACACCCCCGTGGGCGTACTGGCGGATGCCTGCTGCAAGGTGGAAAATCACCCCTTTACCATGCACATCACCGCCCCGGCCGCCAAGATGTTTGATACCCTCGGCCGCCACTCCACCTTCCTTTACCGCATGATCTTCGCCAACCTCTGGCTCTTCGGCGGCGTACTGGATAACCTGTGCAAAAAGCAGGGCGGCGAGCTGAACGCCCTGATGCGCACCACCGTAGCCTTCACCCAGATGCAGGGCAGCAAGGCCAGCAATGTCATCCCGCCCAGTGCTTCCATGGTCAGCAACATGCGGCTTAATCCCGCCGATACCATGGAGAGCGCCATGGAATACATCCGCGGGGTCATCGGCAATGACGCCGTAACGCTCCGCTGCGTCGAGGGCATGAATCCCAGCCCCATCAGTGAAACCGACTGCCCCGCGTGGGATAAGGTCGCTTCCGCCGTGGCAGGCACATGGCAAGGCTCCCTTGTCTCCCCGTACTTGATGGTACAGTGCAGCGACAGCCGCCATTACGGCCCCGTCAGCAACCATGTTTACCGCTTCTCCGCCATGGATCTCACCGCCGAGGAGCGCAGCACCATCCACGGCAACAATGAGCGCATCCGCACCGAAGTCATCGGCCGTGCGGTGGAGTTCTACATCCGCCTGATGAGCCAATGCTGACCCCATAACGCCATAAAATCACCCCCGGCCGTTTGGCCGGGGGTATTTTCCACGCTTTTATTTATTTTGCGGTAGAAGCAGAGTAGTATATCACACCGACCCCTGCTACCCATGTATCGCCGCTGTCGCTGCACTCACCAAGCTTTTCCCCCTGCTTTACCGTATCGCCGGGCTTCAGTGTCACATTTTTCAGGTGTCCGTACAGGATCGCGCTGCCGTCCTCATGCCGGATCAATACCGGCTGCCTGCCCATAAGACCGATCCATCGCTCCTTGTACTCCGGCGGAGTCTGTTCCACCACGCCGTCCCGCATGGCCACCGCCGCAGTCCCGGCCGGCGCTTCAAAAAGCCGGTAGGTAGGACAGCTTGTCCCTATTACTCCTTGGGTCATTGTCCCGTTTTTCGCCGGAGCAATGTATGCGCTGTCCTCTGTCCATTCCACGGTCTCCATCGGCAGAACAGGGTTCTCGTACGCGTTATGTCCCACCGTAAAGCTCGTCACCGTTCCGTCTCGGGCGGTCTTCAGCGTTATATCCTCCTCCCGCACCAGACTGAACTCAATGCCGAAAACTCCCGAAGAACCGTTTCCGAAATTTCCGCTGTCTCCCGTTGTACCCAGCTGCGTATAGGGCATCACCTCATCGCCTGCCTGCACATAAAGCTCCTCGCAATGGGCATATACCGCATACAGTCCGTTTTCCTGCCGTATCAGGATACACCGACCCATTCCTTGGTTCCAGCCCTTCTCCGCAGTATATACGACCGTTCCAGCCTGCAGTGCGGTAAACGGGGTCCCTTTCTGTCGGCTGTAGAATGCCGTCACACCCCGAACCGGCTCCTCAAGTCTGTATCCGGCAAACGGCTCCCTGTAATAATATCGGTCAAATATCTCCTCAAAAGCCGGTTCGTCCTCCGCTGCGGGGAATTGCCGCAGCAGGTTGACTCCGCCGCAGTAGATCGCCTCGATCTCCTCCGGCACTACAGCCCTACAGAATATCATCTTCATTTCTGTTTTTGTTGCTGTCTGGTTCCCGTCTCTGCTTCTCAACTCGACCTCTGTACCGTCTTTCAAATACACAGCCCAGCCCAGCGACAGGTCTATCAGTCGGTCTACCGTAATCTCCATCGAGACCGGAGAGCATTTCACCGTTACTCCCTCTGCCGCAGCCAGCCCCACACTCTTCACCGTCTGCGGGATATCAAAGCTGACCTCCCACTCGGCGTCGTAGTCCGGCACCCGCTGCCATCTTCCCGGCTGGATATATTGCAGGTTCGGCAGCTCCTCCTCCGCCACATCATAATAAATCACATGATGGTAAATACCGCCAGACCCCCCGACATTATCCACACTCTCCCCTGTGCTGTCGCAAAGGACTCCATGGGGCGGGCTGTCCGGTTCAGTACAGTCCTCCCTGCTGCGTGAAAAAACATACAGTCTTCCCTCTTCATAGTACGCCATATCAATGGTTTGCACCACTTCTCCATCGGTGTTTCGCACCTCATAGCTGCCCTCATCACCGTTTTTCATCTGCGGATAATCCGAGATCCACTCGCCAAGATCTACCCCCTTGCGCACGGCGCTGTCGCACAGCGCTTTCATATCCACTTTTGCAATAAAGGTATCTCCCGTCCGTTCCAGATGTCCCAGCCCGCTTACCCGCAGGTGGGCGGTGCTGTCCCGCATGGCGTCGTTCCAGTCCGCCACCAGATAGCCGCACAGAATATTGCTTTTTTCCTTGGGCCGCTCCGCCGAGAAAATATACCCGCCGCCGGTATCTACACTCGCCTCCCCGAAGTCCAGCCAACCGTCCGCCGTGCTTCTCTCATCAAAGATCGCCGCAGGCGCCTGCATCTCCCACAGCAGGTACAGCACCCGTTCATCCGCCAGCGCCTCCGTCACCGTAAAGGTGATGTCCCCGGCGTCCACCTGCACCGCCAGCGGCTCGGTGTTTTCCTCCACTCCCTTGGTCGGGGTACCCAGTATGTCTTTCCAGCCAAAGTATTTCCCCGCCGCCACCGCCGTAGCGGTCAGCAGCACCACAGCGGCCGCCAGAGGCAGTACCCGCCGCAGCCACAGCACCCTGTTTCCCTTGCGGGGAATGCTCGCTTCCTCTATCATATCTGCCGGGACCTCGCCCAGCAGCTCCCACAGTTCCTTTCGCTTCATAGCGTAATCTCCTCCTTTTCCAGCTCGTTGCGCAGGTCGCGCCGCAGCCGCTCCAGTATGCTCCTGGCCCGCCGCGGGGAAATGCCGCTGTGTGCAGCCGCCGTTTTTACCGGCTCCGCCCACCAGTACCGCCGGAGGAACAGTATCCGTTCCTCCGGGGTCAGCCCCCGCAAAAAGCGCTCCAGCGCTGCCGCTATGGCCCTGCGCTCCCAATGCTGCTCCGGGGTGTCCCGGTCGGGCAGCATCTCGCCCAGCTCCTCCCAGATCAGCGTCATTTCTCCGCCGCCCCGTTTCAAGCGGTTCTGTTTTTGCAGCCGGTTCAGCGCCAGGTTGCGGGTAATGCGTCCCAGATAAGCCGCCAAACTTCTCGGCTCCTCCGGCGGGATACTGTTCCATGCGCGGTGCCATGTATCGTTCACACATTCTTCGGCGTCCTGCCTGTTCCGCAGGATATTTCGGGCGATGGTGCCACACAGGGCGCCGTACTGCCGCTCGGTTTCGGTTAAAGCTGTTTCGCTTCGTTCCCTGTACAGCCGCAGAATTTCCTCGTCCTTCATGCTCCTGCCTCCTTTCGTTTGGGTTGAAGTACTTCACCCTTATTGACCGCGTTTTTTCTCCCCCGGCCAGCTCTTTTCAGAGTCTTTCTATCCGCGCACCACGGCGGGCGCCCCTCCGCTTTTGTCGTGCTGACCCTGACGGGCAGCCCTCCCCGCTGCGGCGCGCCCGCCTTCCCACTGTCCCCATCTTTCGGGTTATTAAAAAAGCCCGCCGCACGGCAGGCTTTCGGTATTTCTCAATAAAACTTCAGTAAATTGGTGTAATGCTCCGGCAGCACAATGCCCTCGGTGGTATGCACCCGCATACCGTCCCGGAACACCAGCATAGTGGGCAGGTCCTTCACATGGAAGCGCTCCCCCAGCGCGATATCATCGGTCACATTGATGCGGCACACCTTCACATCGTATTGCTCCGCCTCCATCAAAAATTTCTGATAGACTGGCTCCATGGCCGCCGCAAAGGGGCTGAACCCCGCCGTAAAGTACAGGTAGGTCTTGCCCTCCCGGGTGATGCTATCCACATTTTTGCTGTTTATCTCCACCATCTGCATGGTCAATCACTCCTTTTCGCTGTGAATTCCGTTCCTATTTTACCACGATTCTGCCCAAAAGAAAACCTTTTCCCGGCGAATTTCGCTCATTTGCTTGCATTCCTACCCAAAACAATGTAACATAGAAGTACCAAGAAACTTCTTTTAGGAGGTCTGTCACATGGGCAAGTTTGTTATGAAGGAAACCAAAAACGGCGGCGTTAAGTTCGACCTGAAAGCCGGCAACGGCGAAGTCATTGCCACCTCCGAGGCATATTCCGGCGATGCCGCCTGCAAAAAGGGCATCGAGAGCGTGCGTAAAAATGCCGTAGAAGCCAAGCTGGAAGACCAGACCGTTGAGGGCTTCGAGACCGTCACCAACCCCAAGTTTGAGGTTTACACCGATAAAGCCGGTGAGTTCCGCTTCCGCCTCAAGGCCCGCAATGGCGAGATTATCGCCACCTCCGAGGGCTACAAGGCCAAGGCCAGCTGCCTCAATGGCATTGAGAGCGTCCGCAAGAACGCCCCTGACGCCCCCATTGTAGTAGCCGAATAATTTTCCCCCGCGCCAAAAGAGCGACCCGTCACAGGGTCGCTTTTTCTGCCTTCCGGCCGGTTTGCGCGGCCCGCAAGCTTACGGCCCGCAGGGCACCCCGGCTTCGCCGGGGTTTGGCGGCCTTCGGCCGCCCACGGCCGCCTGCGGCGGCCGGCCCTGCGGGCCTCCTCCCCCCACCGGGGTTCCTCCCCCATCCCACCAAAAAGCGGCCCCTCCCGGAGCCGCTTTTCTTTTATTCTCTGTTAAATTCCGTCAGCCGCAGGCCCTCGTTGCGCTCCAGCGCCCACTGGATATTCCACTCGCTCGCAAAGAGCAGCAGGTTGTTGCCCTTCAGATCCTGCACCCACTTGGTGTCACTGGTCAGCGTCATGGTCTTGGGGTCGGCGTCGCGGCTTGCGATCCACCGGATATACCCATAGGGCAGGTCGCTGCGCCGGATGTCCACACCGTACTCGTTCTTCAGCCGGTATTCCAGCACCTCAAACTGCAGCACACCTACCACACCCACGATCACACGCTCCATGCCGCCGCCCGGCTCGGTAAAGATCTGGATGGCGCCCTCCTGCGCAATCTGGGTAATGCCCTTCACGAATTGCTTGCGCTTCAGGGTATCCACCTGCTCTATCGCCGCAAAGTGCTCTGGCGCAAAGGTGGGAATTCCCTCGAACTGCACCTTCATCTTGGGGTCGCACACCGTATCCCCGATGGAGAAAATGCCGGGGTCGAACACCCCGATGATATCGCCGGCATACGCCTCCTCTATGATCTCGCGGTTTTCCGCCATCATCTGCTGCGGCTGCGCCAGCTTGATGCGCTTGCCCTCCTGCACATGCAGGTACTCGGTGTCCTTCTGGAACTTTCCGGAGCAGATCCGCATAAATGCAATACGGTCGCGGTGGTTCTTGTTCATATTCGCCTGGATCTTGAACACAAAGGCAGAAAAGCCCTCGTCAAAGGGATCCACCACACCATCGGCGGTCTTGCGGGGCAGTGGGGGCGTCGTCATCTTCAGGAAGTTTTCGAGGAAGGTTTCCACGCCAAAGTTGGTCAGCGCCGAGCCGAAGAACACCGGGCTGAGTTTGCCGTGCCGCACCTTCTCCATGTCAAATTCATAGCTTGCGCCGTCCAAAAGCTCTATGTCATCTACCAGCGCCTGCCGCTGGTACGGCCCCAGCAGCTCATCCAGCCGCGCAGTATCGGTAATGTCGCACTCGATGGTCGCCAGCTTATTCTGCCCGTTGTGGAATTCATTAAAGGCCAGAATTTCCCGCTGGTCGCGGTCAAATACGCCCTTAAAATCCACGCCGCAGCCAATGGGCCAGTTCACCGGGTAGGTGCCAATGCCAAATTCCTTCTCCAGCTCCTCCAGCAGGTCAAAGGGATTGCGCGCCTCACGGTCCAGCTTATTGATAAAGGTAAAGATGGGAATATCCCGCATGGCGCACACCTTAAAAAGCTTTCGGGTCTGCGGCTCTATGCCCTTTGCCGCATCAATGACCATCACGGCGCTGTCCGCCGCCATCAGGGTGCGGTAGGTATCCTCGCTGAAGTCCTGGTGTCCCGGCGTATCCAGAATGTTGATGCAATACCCCTGGTACTCAAACTGCATTACCGAGCTGGTGACCGAAATACCGCGCTGCTTTTCGATCTCCATCCAGTCGGAAACCGCATGGCGCGCGGTCTTTTTGCCCTTTACCGAACCCGCCAGCTGAATCGCCCCGCCGTACAGCAGGAATTTCTCGGTCAGTGTGGTCTTACCGGCATCCGGGTGGGAGATAATGGCGAAGGTCCTCCGCCGGCTGATTTCCTCTTTCAAACTTGCCACAGTGTTTCGTCCTTCCTTTGGCTTTATTTCATAGGGATATATTTTACCACAAACCGGGCCCCATTACAATAAAAAAAGCCCGCGTTCCCCGGTATTTCTGCCTGCCGCAGGCCCACCGGCTCCGCCGCACACCCGCCTTCGCGGGCGTACCCCGGCGCCCCAACGGGACGCCGGGAGGCCGGGCTTTGCCCGGCAGCGGCTCCGCCGCCTGCCCCTGCACCTACCTTTATTTTACGGTATGCCCAGTTTGCCAACCGCCATTTTTACACAAAATAAAAATTCACATCCCACGCTGGCAGGCAGGGGTAATGCCGCACATATACCTTATATTCCGGCTGAATAGCCAGCACCTCCAGCGGCAGCCGCCACAGATCCTCGCTGCGGTGGTACCCCGCGATTAGGAGCTTCGGCCGGTGCCGCCGCAGCGTCTTGGCCATGCCCGCTATCGCCTCTGCCTCCATCCCCTCCACATCCATGTTGATGAGACTCACCGTCTGCCCGCACAGGATGTTATCCACACTGTCCAGCTCGGTCATGGCGCCGCCCGCCGCCAGGTGGGAGCCACGCCCAGCCCCACCCGCGAAGGGCAGCCGCGCGTATCGGCTGTACGCCCCCAGCCGGTACAGAATGCAATCATGCAGCTCCGCCGTATTCCGTTCCAGCTTCGCAAAGGTCACAGGATCCGGCTCCAGCGCCGTGATGCGCCGCCACTCCCCCGCATACCCTATAAATTCCGCTATGGTATCCCCGGTGTAGGCCCCCAGGTCCATGTAGTGCTCCTCTTTTCCCGGCCGCAGGATGTTCTCCCACGCCTCCCTTGGCTCACTTTCGCACCCGCGCAGCAGTTTAATATCACCGGTCAATTTATATTCCACCACATCCCGCAGCACTTTCCGGGAGTGATCATCCGCCAGCAGTCCGTATACCCGCCCCAGCTCTTCCCGGTGGGCTTTCGCGTATTCCCGGGTAAAGATCTCCTCCCCCGCCACCGGCACATCGGGGGCGTACAGTTCCTGCTCCGCCGCCAGCCGCTCTATCTGCGCCATCACCTCCGGCCGGTGGGTGCCAAAGCACACCAGCACCACCATCTCGCCGTACCGTTCCCTGGCCGTCCGGTAGTCGGTCACCGGGCAGCCCATAAATTCCTGCCCCCGGGTAAAGCCCTCGCTCGCGAACACCCCCGCTATGGGGATCTCCCGCTTCTTCAGCTCGGCGGCTATCTTCTCCGCCCCGTCCCCCATCCCATACAGCAGGATGGGCTTCCCCGTCGCCTTCAGTTTTTCCCACATTGTCCTTCCCCACTCCCTGCAAAATCCAGATTTGGGGGTCGCGCGCGTTACACGCGCGTACGCGCTCGCTGCGCTCGCGCGCCTTCCGCGCCCTGCGGGCGCGGGCGCGGCCCCCCTCCCCCACCGGAATTCTTCCCCCATTTTACCACATTCCCCGGCCGGCCGCAAACCGCCGTTCACAAAAAATTTGCAATTTAATTTATATAAATCGCTTGACAGTTTTCACATTTCTGTTTACAATAAGCTTGCAAGCCGAAAAAGGAGGTGAACCGGCGGCATGAAAAAGAATGTCTATTCCCTCGTCCTCTCGGAGGATGTGGTGCATGAGATCGATAAGCTGGCCTACCAGCGCGGCACCAACCGCAGCAATATGGTCAACCAGATCTTGGCCGAATACGCCAGTCTTATCACCCCGGAAAAGCGCATGAGTCACCTCCTTGCGGAGATCCGCCGCCATTTCGAATCCGCTGCGGGCTTCCAGCTGCCGGAGGTCGCCTCCGCCGGGATGATGAATCTCCGGACGGCCCTGCGCTACAAGTACAATCCCACCGTCCGTTACAGCCTGGAGCTTTCCCGGGATAATCAATCCATCGGCACCCTCCGGGTCTCGCTGCGGACGCAGAATACCCAGCTCATCATGGCCATGGTCAATTTTTACGGCCTGTGGGATACCGTGGAAACGGTTTTCCTGGGACGGCAGCAAAGCCTGGTGGATGGCGAACGCTATCTCCGGGTTTTGATGCTGCAAAGCCCCACCCCCCAAAGCCTGCTGCTGGGCAGCGAAGCTCTCGGCGAGCTCATCGCCGATTATATTGCCACCTTCGATGCAGCCCTCAAGCTGTATTTTTCGGAACCGGAGCCGGATTCCCGCGAAACAAAAGCGAAAATCGAACGGCTGTACCGGGAATACTTTGAGCGGCGGAATGTCGCCGTATAAAACAAGCAAATTCACCATGTGAGGAGGATGTTTTATGAACCTCAACCAATTCACCCAAAAAAGTGTAGAAGCCGTGCAGGCCGCCCAGCAGATGGCCTCCGCCCGGCAGAATCAGCAGATCGAGCAGGAGCACCTGCTGCTTGCCCTGCTGGAGCAGAAAGAGGGGCTCATCCCCCAGCTGATGCAGAAGGCCGGTGTGGAGCCTGCCGCCCTGCGGCAGAAGCTCACCGCCGCGGTGGAGCGTCTGCCCCAGGTTTCCGGCAGCGGCGCCGGGCAGATGTACCTCTCCCGCGACCTGGAGCAGGCCCTGAACGAGGCCGAAAAGATCGCCCGCGAGATGCACGATGAGTACACCTCCGTCGAGCACCTGATGCTCGGCCTCTTTGAGAAAACCGATGACACCCTGCGCGCCCTGTTCCGGGAAGCAGGGCTCACCAAGGAAAAATTTATGGCGGCGCTGCGGCAGGTGCGGGGCAACCGTACCGTCACCAGCGATACCCCGGAAGAAACCTACGATGTCCTGAAAAAATACGGCCGCGACCTGACCGAGGCTGCACGCGCCCAGAAGCTCGATCCCGTCATCGGGCGGGATGAGGAGATCCGCAATGTCATCCGCATCCTTTCCCGCAAGAGCAAGAACAACCCCTGCCTTATCGGTGAGCCCGGCGTAGGTAAAACCGCCATTGCCGAAGGGCTGGCGCTGCGCATCGTGGCGGGAGATGTGCCGGAAAACCTGAAAGATAAGACCCTGTTCTCGCTGGATATGGGCTCCCTGGTGGCCGGTGCCAAGTTCCGCGGCGAGTTTGAGGAACGGCTGAAGGCCGTGCTGAACGAGGTGCAGCAGAGCGAGGGCAAGATCATCCTCTTCATCGATGAGCTGCACACCATCGTCGGCGCCGGCAAGACCGACGGCGCCATGGATGCTGGCAACCTGTTAAAGCCCATGCTGGCCCGCGGCGAGCTGCACTGCATCGGCGCCACCACCCTGAACGAGTATCGCAAGTACATTGAGAAGGATGCCGCCCTGGAGCGCCGTTTCCAGCCCGTTATGGTAGCCGAGCCCACCGTGGAGGATACCATTGCCATTCTGCGTGGCTTGAAGGAGCGGTATGAGGTGTACCACGGCGTTAAAATTCAGGACGCCGCCCTCATCGCCGCCGCTACCCTTTCCAACCGCTACATCACCGACCGTTTCCTCCCCGATAAGGCCATTGACCTGGTGGATGAGGCCTGCGCTCTCATCAAGACCGAAATGAACTCGATGCCCACCGAAATGGATGAGCTGCGGCACCGCATCATGCAGCTGGAAATTGAGGAAGCCGCCATGAAGAAGGAGACCGACAAGCTGACCCAGGCGCACCTGGCGGAGGTGCAAAAGGAGCTGGCCGAGCTGCGGGAGCAGTTTAACGGCATGAAGGCCCGCTGGGAGAACGAGAAGCAGTCCATCGGCAAGGTGCAGAGCCTGCGGCAGGAGATCGAAAAGATCAATGCCGAGATCGAGATGGCGCAGAACCGCTATGACCTCAATAAGGCCGCCGAGCTGAAATACGGCCGTCTGCCCCAGCTGCAAAAGGAGCTGGAGGAGGCCGAAGCATCCGGCGAAGCCGAGGAAAAGGAGGACACCCTGTTGCGGGATAAGGTCACCGAGGAGGAGATCTCCCGCATCGTGGCTCGCTGGACCGGCATCCCGGTGGCCAAGCTGATGGAGGGTGAGCGTGAAAAGCTGCTGCATCTGGAAGACATTCTGCACCGCCGTGTCATTGGCCAGGATGAAGCCGTGACCAAGGTTTCCGATGCCATTCTGCGCAGCCGGGCCGGTATTCGGGATCCCAAGCGTCCCATCGGCTCGTTCCTGTTCCTCGGTCCTACCGGCGTGGGCAAGACCGAGCTGGCCAAGGCACTGGCCGAGGCGCTCTTTGACGATGAGCACAACATTGTCCGGATCGATATGAGTGAGTACATGGAGAAGTACTCGGTCAGCCGCCTGATCGGCGCGCCTCCCGGATATGTTGGCTACGAGGAGGGCGGTCAGCTGACCGAAGCGGTTCGCCGCAGACCCTATTCCGTTGTACTGTTTGATGAGGTGGAAAAGGCCCACCCCGATGTGTTCAATGTGCTTCTTCAGGTGTTGGATGACGGTCGGATCACCGACAGCCAGGGGCGCACGGTGGATTTCAAAAATACCATCATCATTCTGACCTCCAATCTCGGCTCCGACCTCATTCTGGAGGGCATCGGGGAAAACGGGGAGATCAGTGAGGAGGCGCGGGACGGTGTGACCCAGCTTTTGCGCCGCAGCTTCCGCCCCGAATTCCTCAACCGTCTGGACGAGATCGTATTCTACAAGCCGCTGACCCGTGAGAACATTCACGGCATTGTGGACCTGCTGGTGGCCGACCTGCAGAAGCGGATGGCACAGAAGCAGCTGACCGTCACCCTGACCGACGCGGCCAAGGATTATCTCATCGCCAAGGGCTACGACCCCATCTACGGCGCACGGCCGCTCAAGCGGCTCATCCAGACCGAGGTGGAGACGCTGTTGGCCCGGTGGATCATCGCCGAGGACCCTGCCCCCGAGACCGCCATTACGGTGGACTACGACGGCGAAAAGCTGGTGGCTATGTAACAAAAATGGATAGCGGCTGCCCCGGGCGGCCGGAGAGATCGAGGTACGGCAAGGAGCGGCGGAAGGAAGGCTCTTGCCCGGCGAAGACGGGCTGATGCCTTGCGACGCCAGCGACACCGCCGGAACCGATCTATCCGGTTGCCGGGGCGGACGCGAAAAGATAAAACAAGAAGCAAAGGAGCCTGTGACCATGAGAACGAAGCAGTTCAAGGCCGAAAGCAAAAAGCTGCTGGATATGATGATCAATTCCATTTACACCCACAAGGAGATCTTCCTGCGGGAGCTTATCAGCAATGCCAGCGATGCCATCGATAAGCTGTATTTCCGCTCGCTGACCGATGACAGCGTGACGCTGGCCCGCAGCGACTACAAAATAGCGCTGGCGGTGGATAAGGAAAACCGGCTGCTTTCTATCACCGATAACGGCTGCGGCATGACCGCCGAGGAGCTGGAAAAGAACCTGGGCACCATTGCCAAGAGCGGCAGTCTGGACTTTAAGCGGGAAAACGAGACCGGCGAGGATGTGGAAGTCATCGGGCAGTTCGGCGTGGGATTCTATTCCGCCTTTATGGTAGCGGACCATGTAACGGTGGAAAGCCGTGCCTGGGGCGAGGAAACCGGCAGCCGGTGGGAATCCAGCGGCGCCGAGGGCTACACCATAGAGCCCTGCGAAATGGACTGGAGGGGCACCCGCGTCACCCTGCACTTGAAGGACGACACCGAGGACGAGAAATACAGCGAATTCCTGGAGGAATACCGCCTTTCCGAGCTGGTGAAGAAATATTCCGACTATATCCGCTACCCCATCACCCTGCTGATGCCGCAGTACCGCCCCAAGGCCGTGCCGGAGGGCGAGGAAGCCCCCGAAAAGCCGGAGTATGAAACGGTGTGGGAAGAAACCACTCTAAACAGCATGATCCCGCTGTGGCGCAAGCAAAAGAGCGAAGTAAAGCCGGAAGAGTACAACGACTTCTATAAGAACAAATTCTACGACTATGAAGACCCGGCGGTGGTGATCCATACCCGGACGGAGGGCAACGCCACCTTTAACGCCCTGCTGTTTATCCCCAGCCATGCCCCGATGAACTACTACTCCACCAGCTATGAGAAGGGCTTGCAGCTTTATTCCCGCGGCGTGCTTATTATGGAAAAGTGCGCCGACCTGCTGCCGGACTATTTCAGCTTTGTGCGGGGCCTGGTAGACAGCGAGGATCTTTCCCTGAACATCAGCCGGGAGATGCTGCAGCATGACCGGCAGCTGCAGCTCATTGAACGGGCGCTGGAGCGGCGCATTAAAGGTGAGCTGGAGAAGCTACTGGAAAACGACCGTGAGAAATATGAGGCGCTGTGGAAGGAATTTGGCACGCAGCTGACCTACGGCCTGTGCATGGACTACGGCATGCACAAGGACACCCTGCAGGATCTGCAGCTGTTCTATTCTTCCACCGAAAAGAAGCTGACGACCCTGAAGGAATATGTGGGCCGTATGAAGGAGGGCCAGGAGGCCATCTACTACGGCTGCGGCCGCACGGTAGAGGCAATAGACGCTCTGCCGCAGGCCGACCAGATAAAAGAAGCCGGCTACGAGATGCTGTATATGACCGGGCAGGTGGATGAATTCGCCATCAAGACGCTGCGGGAGTATGACGGCAAGAAGTTCCTTAATATCCGCACCGATGAGATCGATCTTTCCACCGAGGAGCAGAAGAAGGCGCTGGCCGAGGAGAACGAGGCGGCTGCCGATCTCTTTGCGGCGATGAAGGAGGCGCTGGGCGAAAAGGTACATGCCGTGCGCTTTACCGACAAGCTGAAATCCCACCCGGTATGTCTTTCCACCGAGGGCGGGCTTTCGATGGAGATGGAGCAGACGCTGAACGCCATGCCGGGGCGGGAGAACCGCTTTAAGGCGGATGTGGTGCTGGAGCTGAACCCCGACCATCCGGTAACGGCCAAGCTGAAGGAATACGCTGTAACCGACAAGGAAAAGCTGGCGGACTACGCCAAGCTGCTGTATGCCGAGGGATGTCTCATCGGCGGCGTGCCGATAGAGGAGCCGGCCGAGCTGTGCCGGCTGATCACCGGGCTGATGGAGCAGTAAGGCGAGGCTGAAAAGCCGGCGGAGCGCAAAGCGGCCCCGCAGGGGCCGCGGCGAAGCCGCGGGGACGGCCGGCAGGCCGTCACGGCGCGAAGCGCCGCCCTGCGGGGCCGTACCCTGCGGCGGGCAGGAATCGGCGAGGAAGCGAAAAGGAGGCTGGGCCCATGCAGATCACGATACGAGGATATGAAAGCCGGGACCTGCCGCTGATGGTAGCCATCTGGAATGAGGTAGTGGAGGAAGCTCTATGAGATGTCCATATTGCCAAAAAGAAATGCAGCGGGGCTATATTCCTAATGGGAGCCAACCTGTGCATTGGATTCCGGACGGCGAAAGGCCATCGGTTCTCTCTTTTTCTGTTACAGAACAGGGAGTTTCCCTGGTCAATCAGTTCAAACCGTTAAAAGCGAATGGGTATAAAGCGGAAGCACATTATTGTTCTGATTGTAAGGTTATCATTGCACCGACAAAAAACTGATTACGGAGTGACAAATTACAGTTTGTCTGATGCATTCCTAAAATATCATACCAAAAAAGCACAAAGAAATCTACCGTTTGGCGGACGCGAGGAGGCTCCTTTGGGGGCGGCGGGCGGTGAGGACGGAATGTAAAATTTGCGGCGACCGGCCATTGCGGCGGCGGTGTCCCCTTTTCTTCGGCCGTAAAATGTGCTATATTAGGGGCAGAACGACCGAAAGGAGAAGTGACGCAATGAAACTGAGCTTTTGGGGGGCGGCGCGGGTAGTGACCGGCAGCTGTCACCGTTTGACCGCCTGCAGCAAGAATATTCTCATCGACTGCGGCCTGCAGCAGGGCGGCGATGTATACAATGAAAACGAGCTGTTCTTTGACGCGACAGCGATAGACGCGGTATGTGTGACCCATGCCCACACCGACCACAGCGGGCGGCTGCCGCTGCTGGTGAAAAACGGCTACAAGGGGCCTATCTATGCGACACGGGCAACCTGCGACCTCTTAAAGATCATGCTGCTGGACAGCGCCCGGATACAGGAAAGCGATGCCCAGTGGAAAGCAAAGAAAAATAAACGCAGCGGTGACCCGACCGAGGACGCTCTTTACACGGTGCAGGATGCCACCGATACCCTGGAGCTGCTGGTGCCGGTAAGCTACGGCGACCATGTGGAGCTTTTCCCGGGAATTGCGGCGGACTGGTATGATGCCGGGCACCTGCTGGGTTCGGCGGCGATCCGCTTTACGGTGACGGAGGGGGCCGAGACCCGTACCGTCATCTTCTCCGGGGATATCGGCAATGTGGATAAGCCCATTATCCGGGACCCGCAGCCGGTGCCCCCGGCCGACTATGTAGTGATGGAATCCACCTATGGCGACCGGCTGCATGAGACCGGTGAGGATGTGCCCAAGGATCTTTCCGAGATCATAGACCGGACACTGGCCCGGGGCGGCAATGTGGTGATCCCCTCCTTTGCGGTGGGGCGCACCCAGGAGCTGCTGTATCACATCCGGGAGATCAAGGCGCGGGGGCTGGTGAAATCGAACCCCAACTTTACGGTATATGTGGATAGCCCGCTGGCACTGGAGGCCACCCAGATTTACGACGGAGACCTGACCGGCTATGCCGACGAGGAGACCATAGAGCTGCTGAAAAACGGCTTTAAGCCCATCAGTTTCCCCGGGCTGAAGCTTTCCCGCACCTCGCAGGAATCCATGGCACTGAACACCGACCCGACCCCCAAGGTCATCATTGCCTCCAGCGGCATGTGCGAGGCCGGACGCATCCGGCACCACCTGAAGCACAACCTGTGGCGGCCGGAATGTTCCATCGTCTTTGTGGGATACCAGAGTGAGGGAACGATGGGACGGCAACTGCTGGATGGTCTTACCTCGATTAAGCTCTTTGGAGAGAAGATCGCTGTGCGGGCGGAAATCTGCTCCTTTAAGTTCATGTCCAGCCACGCAGATAAAAACGGACTCATCCACTGGCTGGAGATGCAGGGGCAGAAGCCGCAGAAGGTCTTTATTGTGCACGGCGAGGAAACCGCGGCGCTGAGCTTCCGCGAGACGCTGCAGGGGCTGGGCTACACGGCCGAGGTGCCGCTCTTTGAATCGGAGTACAGCCTGATGGACGGCGCGTGCCTGGCCAAGGGACGAGACTTCCCGCGGGACAAGGAGAAGAAGGCCGGTTTTGTCAGCGAGGTATTCCGCCGGCTGCTGGCGGCAGTGGAACGGCTTACCGGCATTGCGAGCGGCTACCGGCAGGGCGCCAACCGCGATGTGGCCCGCTTTGCGGACGAGGTGGAGGAGCTGTGCCGGCGGTGGGAGAAATAATCACCGTTTTCTCCCCTGCTCTCCCCTTTTGGCGACGGCCTGCGGGGCAGCCCGGTTATTGAGACAGAATAAAGCCCGAATTTTCCCTCTCCCGCTTGGGAGGGGGGAATTTTTTGAAGCGGAAAGGCTATTGCAAATTTTAGCTTTTACCGTTAAAATAAGGGTAAGAACACCATTGCTTTTTGCCTGTTCCGACAGAAATGCATCAGGAGAAAAAAATATGAGAAGATTTTTATCTGCACTGGCGGCTTTGCTGCTGCTTTTGACCTTGTGCGCCTGTACAAAGCCGAGTGAAGAACCGGCGCCCTCCCCTGTCCCGCCTGCGGAAGAAACACAGAGCCCAAAGTCAACAAAAAGAATAGCGGTTTCTCCAGCAACAGGCGACGGACGTCAGCTTATCTTTGAGTGCCCTGCGGATTGGGAAAGCGATGGACACGACGACATTGACTATCAGGGACGGAAGCTGATTGAGGTATATTACACCCCTGCAGAGGAACAACGCGGATACATGCAAAAATGGGACGATATCCAGATAAAGCAACTGGGAAAACGGGAATTCTATATTTCCTCGGCGGAATATGGCATACTGGAAGATCCTGAAATGACACCGGGTGTGGAGGAGAAAAAAGTCTGTCTCTACACCATTTGGAGCTATTATTTCTTTGACGGAGAGGATAGCTACGGGATCGCCCTGTTTGAAAACCAGGAGCGAGAGCAGGTTATTTCCATTCCGGATTTTGAGAATATCCTTGCCGGACTGGAGATAGAGAAGCCGCTGGGAACGACCGAGAATGCCGTTGGATATGAGAAAATGGAGCTGGGCGGCTTTAGCCTGTGGCTGCCGGAGGGAACGACCTGCGAGGACGGCAGCCTGAGGAACGAACGAGCCGGAACAGAATTCCTTGCCACGGTGCCCTCCGTGGAATCCATCACAGACAAAGCAGCGCCCTTTGCGGTGTATGACGAGACATTCAGCGACTCCTACCGGGTGGAGGAACACGAATTCGGCGGATATGCCGCCAAGAGCTATCATCGCTCCTGGGAGGAGCCGGACGCTGCCCTGCCGATGATGATGCACGAGGTGATCTACTGTATTGATACGGGCGATGAAATGATCCGGCTGACCCTTACCCCGTTCATTGGGGTTGGCGTCGGTACACAATGCGAAATGTTTGAAAAGATCCTGAACTCCATCGAGGTGGGGTGAGGGCGGACGCCCCGCCAAACCGGGATAACAGAAAAATCCGACCTGCGGAAAACCGTGGGTCGGATTTTTTGGGGGTGAATTTGCGGAGGTGGCGTGGCTTGAGAGAGGCCCCGCAGGGGCCGTGGCGGAGCCACGGGGACGGCCGGAGGCCGTCACGGCGCGGAGCGCCGCCCTGCGGGGCGGGGTGGTGGGCTTGGGAAAAGGGCGGATCAGTCCAAACGGAGCAGGGCGGGGATCTCCGAAAGGGCGGTGACGGTGTAGTCCACCCCGGCGGGGGCGGCGGGGGCACCGGGGCGGCGGTAGTAGCAGGTTTTCATGCCGTATTGCAGGCCGCCGGCAATATCGGACGAGAGAGAGTCCCCGATGATGAGGGTTTCCTGCGGGAGGATGGGGACGGAGCGATTTTCGTTCAGCTCGCGGAAGGCGTAATCGAAGAAGGCTGGGGCGGGCTTGGCGGCGCCAGCATGCTCCGAAATGAAGAAATAATCAAAATACGGCTTCATGCCGCCGATCTCCAGCCGGTGGAGCTGCTGTTCGTAGGGGCCGTTGCTGGCGACACACAGGAGTGCGCGGCCGGAAAGGCTTTGCAGGAGCTCCATGGCACCGGGGACTGGGATGGCGCTCTCGTGCAGGGCGGCACGGAAGTAATGTTCAAAGGCGGGGCCATCAAAATGGATGCCAAGAGCGGCAAAAACATTGTTCCAGCGGATTTTTTGAAGCTCGGCGAAGGTGAGTGTACCCTCCTCGATCTGCCGCCAGAGCTTATTATTTTCGGCGGTGAAGGTATGGTACATCTCCGGGTGATACGCGGGCAGGCCAAAATGGGCGAAGCCCCGTTCCATGGTGGTGCGGACATAGGCATCAAAATCCAGCAGGGTGTTATCGATATCAATGAAAATGGCTTTCATGAGGTCCTCCGTGAATACTATGATGGAAAGAAAGCCCCGGTTTGAGGGTCGGGGGTCGTAAGAAAGTAATATCGTTTTTTGCAGGAACGGCATGGCTTCGGTCATGCCGTTTCCTCTTTCACAAGTTCATTCAGCGGGATAAATCCCACAAGGTCATAGGAAATGCGGATGTTCTGCCGCCGCTTGCCGCTGCTCTTATCAGGTGCTTCAATGTAGATCGCCTTGACAAGCTCCCGCAGGGCGTAGGGGGTAAGCTCCTGCAAATCCTCGTATTTGTGTACTCGTTGGATAAACTGCTCCAAGTTCTCAATCTGTCGTTCCTGTACTTCAATCTCCTGCTGTAAGCTCTGGATTTCCACTTTGAGTTGCGTCTGCTCGTCCTCGTAAGTCCTGCTCATCATGGAAAACCGTTCATCGGTGATGCGCCCGGAAACATTGTCCTCATAGATGCGGATAAACAGTCGGTCAAGCTCTGCAAGGCGGCGTTCTGCCTGTGCAAACTGCGTCTTGTAGCCACGGATGGCTTCCTCGCTGCTCATTCGTAACCGCTGCTCCATAACCGCCCTAAAATGCTTCTCATACCGTGTCACATAGAAAATGACCGCTTTCATGTGCATCCAGACTAAATCTTCCAGAACAACCGCCCGGATGAAGTGAGCTGAACAGCTTCCCGTGTTGCTGCGGTAATTAGCGCATACAAAGTGATCCTGCCGCTTCTCAAAGTAGTTGGTGGTGCAGTACCGCATTTTCGCTCCGCAGTCAGCACAGTAGACCATCCCGGAAAACAGGCTGCTCTTGCCTGTTTTCGTCCTGCGGTGACGCTGCTGCCGGATCTCCTGCACCTTGTCAAAGACTTCCTGCTCGATGATCGCCGGGTGGGTGTCGTAGAAAACCGCCTGTTTTTCAATGGGCGTTTCTCTCTGCTTCTTATCCCAGATGGAGTTTGTGTAGGTCTTGAAATTGACGGTGCATCCCGTGTATTCCCGCCGTTCCAGAATGTGAACGACCGTGTTGGTGTTCCAATGGTACGGATCAGCGGTTTTCGGGCTGGGTGTCTTGATGCCCTCGCGCTTTTTGTAGGCGGTAGGATTAAGTACCTTTTCCTCCTGCAAGAGCTTTGCGATCTGCATCGGGCCTCGCCCTTCCATGCACAGCTTGAAAATGCGCTTGACTACCAATGCCGCCGCTTCATCCACGACCCACTTCATCTTGTCCTCCGGGTCTTTACGGTAGCCGAACGGAACATTGGTGGTCAGGGGAACGCCGCGTTCGCCCTTCGCCTTATTGACAGCACGAATTTTGCGGCTGGTGTCCTTGGCAAAAAACTCGTTGAACCAGTTCTTGATACCCGCAATGTCGCTGTCGGTACTGTTGGGATCGATGGTGTCAAAGTGATCGTTGATGGCAATATAACGCACATTGTACTTCGGGAACGTGAAGTTGATATACAGCCCTGTCAGCGAAGAATTTCGTCCCAGTCTGGATAGGTCTTTGGTAATACAGACTGCCACCCGTCCCGCTTCGATCTCCGCAAGCATGGCTTGGAAGCCGGGGCGGTCATAGTTCGTCCCGCTATACCCATCGTCCACAAAAAAGGTTGGGTTCGAGAAACGGTGCGCCTTTGCGTATTGGAGCAGGATCATTTTCTGATTCTGGATGCTGTTGGATTCGTCCTCTTTGCCGCCCTTCTTATCCTCTTTCAAATCTTCCACGGATAAGCGGCAGTAAAGCGCGGTGATTTTATCAGTTGCCCGTAACATTTCTGTTTCCTCCTTCAAAGGGGCAACTGCCAGTACAGGATTGGTTGCTTCTATTGTACCAAGAGACTGCGTATTTGTCATTCAGAATCCTCCATCTTTTCTGTAAACTTTTCGCCCATGACGCGCTCCATCTTTCTATCCAGCGTTTCCACGCCGTCATAGCTGCCTGTGACGGTGTAGACTGTGCCTCCGATTTCCTTTTGCAAGGTGAACTCCGGCAGCCAGAAGGCGGACAAGTTTTTCACGCAAAGATGTCCGTCTTCGTTGAAATAGCAGTTGTGCCGGGGATGATCGGGCGGCAAAGGCTGCGGTTTGAGATACGGGTCTGGATTGGAGAAGTAATATTCCGCTGGCTCGTCGTGTTCTGCTTTTTCCCATTCCTCGATTTCTGCCAGCAGATCAGGGTCGTTTTCGTGTTCAAATTCTTTGTTCTCGTTCATGGTGGTGTCCTTTCTCCGATGGGTTATCGGTCTATATCGTGATGTTTGTTTTTTGCCTTTTGCGGCGCGTCCGCTTTCAGGGCAACATCCACATAGCGGCGTACCTTTTGCAGCTCGGTAACTTCCTCCCGCTGGGCTTTCAGCCTCGCATACTCTGCTTCGTTTTCGGCGGTCAGTGCTGCAAGCTCGGTCTGCCACGCTTTTGGCGTCAGCTTCATATCCGGCAGATTTGCCCGCAGATAGCGATTTGCCGCATCCCATATTGCAAGATCGGCGCGGTGTGCTTCCGCAAACTTTTCCTGCTTGCCCTTCCAGCGGATTTGCTTGCATTCATCGTGAATGGGCTGTGTCTCTCGTAGGTTCTGTGCCTGTTCCATGAGCTTTTGAAGCTGGCGGATGCGCGTCTCTCTCGGTTTCATGCCGTTGCGGATTTCGCTTGCCTTGTCATGGACAACGGACAGGGCTGCATCCAGTTCTTCCAGCGTATAGATACCTTTTTCTGAAAGAAGATTGACAGCTTTGGAAATTGCTTTGAGTTCGTCTGCGGTGTGCTGTTGCTGCCAGCTTTGGGAATACTTCCCGCTTTTGGCTTTCTGAATATCCAGATAGCGGAACAGCAGCGTGGAGAGGTCGGGGGATTTCGGCTGCGGCGGCTCGGCACGCAAGCTCTCCTTTGCCTTGAACACATCAAGCAGCCATTCTTTCAGCTTGCCAATCTGCGCCTTGATGTCGCGGAGCAGACGGTTTGCCGCCTTGATACTGCGGTTCAGTTCGCCGCGCTCGGTAGCGATTCCTTTTTTCTCCATCTGTGACGCTGCCACGCCGATATGAACGGTGGGGATTTGATCGATCCCCTGCCGCTCATAGCTGCGGTGGTCGATGCGCTCCGGGCGGTTGTTCCGTTCCAAGAACTCATTGGCAAGGTCAGCCCACACCTTGCGCCAGACCTCGGCGTTCTCCTGACTGTTCCAGTCCACAAGATCAACCTTGCGGGTTTTGTATCTGCCGCTGGACAGGCGGATTCTCTCGCCGTTTTCGTCCAACACATATTCCTTTTTGGATTTCGGAAGCCACTTGCCCCGTTCGTCCATTGGGCGCATGGTGAGAAGAATATGGGCGTGCGGGTTGCCGCTGCCTGTGTCGTGAATGTTGAAGTCCGCGCACATTCCTCTGGATACAAATTGAGAGGAACAGTACGCACGGACAAGCCGTACCTGTTCCTCTCTGGATAACTCTATGGGCAGGGCAACCTCCAATTCCCGCGCCAGTTGGGAGTTGCACGCCTTTTCAATTTGCTCCACGCTGTTCCAAAGCGTTCCACGGTCTTGAAAGTCTGGAGGAGCGTTGGGCGGCAGCAGGATTTCCGAATGGACGATGCCGCGCTTTCGGGTGTAGTCATGGATCATGCCGTCCCACTCGTTTGTGATTTTCTCGCCGCTTCGGTAGGCGGCTGCTGCAACGGCTGACTTGCCATTCCCCCGGCTGATGATTTTGATGCTGCAATGATAGATTGCGATAACGGTTTACCTCCGATCCTCGAAATTCAGCCCCATGAAACGGAACACTTTGCCGCAGCAAGGTGTTCCGTTTCGTGGGGGCGCAAAAGGGTAGACAGCAAAGGCTGTCGCAGGGAAAATGCAGTTTTCCCTGTGCGGCGCAAGCCGCCAATGTGGGTGCGTGGGAACTTCCATGCGCCCACAAGCCCTCGGCAGAGCGCACAACACCTCATGGGGTCCCCGCAAAGTTGCAAAACTTTGTGGGGAGAGGAGGGGCAGCAGAATGAATGAGTTTTGCCGCTTGCGGCGAAACGAATGATATGGAGCTTGCCCCGACGAGGTGTATAAGTGCGCCCTTGTTACCAAGGGTATTATCTGGCTTTCACCCCCTCGGCGCGTTTTTTCAAATACTCCTGTGCTTCCGTACTCTTTGCGATGTGATACAGGAAGTCCTTTCCCTCGTCCTCTGTCATGGTTTTCAGTTCCGGCACAATGCTTTCCATGAAGCCGCCAAACAGGAAAATACGGTGATTGCGCTCCTTGCGTTTTTCGGTGGACAGCTTGCGGTTAAGCATCTTGTTTCGGTTTTCATACTGCTGTAATAGCTTCTGTGTGCGTTCCAGTTCGGCGTTACATTCCTCGATGGTCTGCGGTAGTTTTTTCTTTGGCATAGGTAGTCGCTCCTTTCTTGATTTTTGGGGCAAACGAAAAGAGCAGCTGTTTTCTATGCGAAAATAGCTGCTCTTTTCTAATATTTATATACTTCAACTGTTATCTGTTCAAATTTCTCTCAATCCATCCGCGCATTTGGCTGTCAATTTTGAAGTAGGACATTGTGCCTCCGCCCTCAATCCAGTCATAGTTCGGATAGAAGGAGATAAAGAAGCGCAAGCCAGAGGCGGTTTCGATTCGGAGATTTCTTCGATCATCGGCAAAAGCAGTGTGCGCTTCCTGTTGATTTTCTTCGGGGATATCATCAAATACTTCCGCCTGGAAGTCATCGTTGCCATAACTCGCAAGTGTAATCGTCATGTGATAGAACTCAATGATTTCCTGCCGATTTGTTACCGGTGAGCCAACTTCTTGTTCGTTGTTCCACTTCATTTCCGTAATGGATGCAATATCGTCCACGCTCTCAATACCATACACACGATAAAGCTCGGTGAGTGAACAGTTTGTGTTGCTGTCAAACTGATAGAAGTTGCAGAACAGCGCGGCATACCATGTGTCACCGTCTCGCAGAACATATACGCCATCACAAACAGCAGGTGCATACCGGTATAGCTCGATATCAGTCTGGCTGACAGTGCTTTTATAGCCAATGCCTCCGTCAGATTTCAGGTAGGAAATGTGTTCGCCAGCCATATCGGCGGTGATTTCAGGCGGCAGACCATACTTCTCAAGCACCTCCGGAAGTTTGACAGCCTCGTAAAATTTGCCGTTGTACTCAAGTGCGGCAATGTTCTGCACGGGATCTTGGGTGTCAGGACCTCCCTTATGGTGAAGCATAGGAATGGCGATAGTCACCGCCAGACACAGGCAGGCTGCAACAACTCCCCATTTAACCCACTTGCGGTTCGGTTTTGCATTGGCTCGGACTTTGTTGGTCTCCTCGATAATATCATCGTTCAGCATATTCAAAGCGTCGCTGATCTGCTCTTTCTTCATAGTTCATAGCCCTCCTTTTCCAAATATTTTTTTAGTCCCTGCCTTGTTCGGTAGAGCATACTCTTGACCTTTGGCTCGCTTACGCCGTAGTAGTCTGCGACTTCTCGGATAGGATCCGCAAAGTAGTATCTGCCGACAAATGTGTTTCGTGCTTCTGCCGGGAGCGTGTAGAGATAGGTATTGATCGCTTCCGCAAGCAGTTTCAATTCTATGCTCTGCTCCGTGGTTTCGCTGCCGGAAATACAATCCTCCAGCTCGGAAAGAGAGACTGCATATTCCGAGTGCTTCCGTTTATCCCTGTTGCGTGTGCGGAACGCATCAATGGATAGTTGTCGTGTGATTTTTCCTAAATAAGTGGAGAGGACGCTTGGCTTATGCGTTGGCATGGAGTTCCACGCCTTTAAGTAGGTATCGTTGACGGTTTCCTTGCTGTCCTCCCAGTCGGAGAGGATATTGTAGGCGATCTTTGAAAGATACCGCCCATATTTCCGATCCGTTTCGCTGATGGCACTCTCATCTCTTTTCCAGTATAAGTCAACGATCATTTCATCCTGCATGGGCGAACCTCCTTTCTCATCTGCTGTCAGGTTCCTTCACTATATATCCCGACAAAAATCGGATTTGGTTTCACGACTTTCAAAATTCCCTCAAAAAAATTATAGCAGATATTTGTGAACGCTTCTACCCATGCCGTTTACGCTGTTTTTCTTCGCCGCTTCGCTTGCCGCCCTGCGCCGTTCCTCGCTATACGGCGCGGTCAGCCGAAAACTTAACCGCCTTTTCTCAATCTCAAAGGTCAGCCCGCCTTGCTCATCATCGTCGGTCTGACGGCAGCATTGCGGGTGCTTTGCCGCAAATGCCGTCAGTCGCTTTTTGAGATCGTTGTTATGGGTCTGCACCTCGATCATGCGGCTATGCTCGTCAAAATAGATCACGGTTGTCTTTTGCTTTTTGGTATGCCCTGTTCTCATAAAACCTCCTGATTTTCACGATTTTTTCTCAGCTCTTGAATTGGAAAAGTGCTGCGATTTTTTGATGGAAACGCCCAAAACGATGCGGGGTACATTTCACTTTGTCCTACCGACTGATTTGCCACTTTTCCAGCTCTTGACTGCATTTTCATGGTGTTCTGTTCGTGTGGCTTTTCAGCCACTCCACCAGCTCATTTTTCATCACCAATTTGCGCCCGCCGATCCGTAAGGTTGGAAAATCCGGGCTGCTCAAAAGGTTATATGCCCCCGCTTTGGAAATCTGTAACGCTTCGGCAAGCTGCTTTGCGTCCATCACATCGGGCATGGCTTCAAACGGTTCTCTGCTCATAAAATCTCCTGTCCCGCATGAAAAAGCAGCAGCTACCATTTCGGTAACTGCTGCCGCTTCTGCGTCTGTTTACTTGTCCAAATACTTCTGATACTCCGCTGTCACATAGTCCTCATAGGCTTCGGCAATTTTGGTAATCCGCTTATGGACTGCGCTGGCTGTCTTGTAGCCAACCTTGTCTGCAATCTCCTGCTCGGTCAAGCCGTCCATGCGCAGCTTCAATATCTCCTGGTCTTTCCCGCTGATGCTCTGCTCGGCAAAGGTGGCAATCTGCATTTCAGAGATAACCTTCTGCTCAAATTCGCCGCGAGGATCAGCGACCTCAAAAATATCGCCATCCTCATTCTCCATCATCTCGTCCAGAGAAATCGGCTTGCCGGAGCGGTTGTGATGCCACTTCCGCATGAAATCCGTCTTGACGGTGCTGCTGGTGGTTTCATAGTCCTCCATGGTGCGGTTTTCCCAGATCGCGTCGATCATCGGCTGCCAGTTCTGTTCCGCAATCACCATGTCGGTGACATTACCGATCAGATTGCTGAACTGCTGATAGGTCAGCCACGGCAC